>JALHHH010000040.1:33632-37975 GCA_022837485.1 Bacteroidales bacterium | reverse complement strand
GGACTCAGCGCAGATGAAGTAATCGGTAAATCGCCATTTGATTTTTCCGATTCCGATCAGGCTGTTAAAGACCGGGCATGGTTTGAAAACCTGACGAACGCCCGGCAACCGTTTACCGGATATATACAGGTACTGCGGGATAAAAACAGCCGGCTCTGCTATCTCGAACACAGCGCTACTCCGGTATTTGACGAAAACGGACAGATGACCGGTTACCGTGGTATTGCGCGCGATGTAACGGATCTGCAGCCGGTTATGAAAAAGTACGAGCGCAATGAACATTCCCGGGAGTTTATACTTCGTTTCGACGGAATAGCATACATTGAACTCGACGACCAGCTTGAAATTACCGAATGGAATGCCGGAGCTGTAAAACTGTTTGGTTACTCAAAACAGGAAGCCGTTCTCCTGAAGATTTTCCCGGATCTCTGGAAACCGGCCGACAGGAAAAAAATTATAGATGACCTGCACAACAGCGAAGCAGGGGATCTTACCATGCATACGGCAGTTAACCGCCGCAGAGATACTACCGATATCCGGTGCCGGTGGTACAGGTATGACCGGTTCAGTCTGGACGGTAAAATCCTTGGTACCCTCTTTATTGTTCAGGATGCAAGCCAGGGCAATGAAGCCGTTCTTACTACTGCGGAAAGCAGCCGGCTTCTGAGCTCCCTGGGATTTCTGCATTGCTACATAAACCGACGGCAATTTATTACCCATATGTCGGAAGGTCTCGCTGCTTTGCTTGGGCATCCCGTTAAGGCAATGACAGGAAAGCATATACGCACAGTAATTGGTCACGAGAAAGCCACAGAGCTTCGTACCAAGGGGATTTTACTTGCCCGACGGACCCTGAACTGGAAAATACCAGTCCGGATTGAAAACCCGGCAGGAGAGGGGGGTTGGTATCGGATGCAGGTATCTCCGCTTTCACAGGATTATAAAAGTCAATCGCTCTTCGCTGTGCTCTTTGCACCTTCAGAACCGCCCCCGGAATAGTCCTGAACCTATTCCGTATATCGGTTGTTTATCACACCATTGCATTATACCACATGTTTGGGTGCACAGAAATCGTTTATATTCGTATCTTTGCGCCCTGTTTTAAGCAAATTTACTACAATGATCAATATAACGTTGCCGGATAATTCGGTCAGGCAGTTTCCCGAGGGAATAACATCTCTTGAAATTGCCCGCAATATCAGCGAGGGCCTGGCTCGTAATGTACTGTCAGCCAGTGTAAATGGAGAAGTATGGGATATAACCCGCCCAATTTTTTCCGATGCAGCTATAACTCTGCATACCTGGGATAATCCTGCTGGTAAGGCAACGATGTGGCACTCATCGGCTCACCTTATGGCAGAAGCCATCGAACAACTTTATCCCGGGGTTAAGTTCGGAATTGGTCCGGACATTGAGAACGGTTTTTACTACGATATGGATTTCGGCGATCACGAGATCTCTGCCGAAGACCTTGATACAATTGAAAAGCGCATGCTTGAACTGGCCCGTGAAAAGCAGGAATTCAGGCGCCGTGAAGTTTCCAAGGCCGATGCCATTCGCTATTTTACCGACAAACAGGATGAATACAAGCTTGAGCTGATCAGCGATCTTGAAGACGGTCAGATTACCTTTTATGAGTCGGGGACATTTACCGATCTCTGCCGGGGACCACACCTTCCGGATACAAGTGCCATTAAGGCCGTTAAACTGCTCAACATTGCCGGAGCGTACTGGAGGGGCGACGAAAAACGCAAACAGCTTACGCGTATTTACGGAATTACTTTCCCGAAACAAAAAGAACTGACCGAATATCTGGAACTTCTTGAAGAAGCAAAGAAACGCGATCACCGCAAACTTGGAAAGGAACTGGAACTCTTCACTTTCTCTCAGAAAGTAGGGCAGGGTTTGCCGCTGTGGCTTCCCAAAGGGGCTCTGTTGCGCGACAGGCTGGAGCGTTTCCTCCGGAATGTTCAGCAAAAGGCCGGATATCAGCAGGTGATTACTCCTCATATCGGGAATGTTGAACTGTACAAAACTTCAGGTCATTTTCAGAAATACGGAAAAGATAGTTTTCAGCCCATTTCCACCCCAATCGAAGGGGAGCAGTTTATGCTCAAGCCTATGAATTGTCCGCACCATTGCGAGATTTATTCATCCAAACCCAGATCCTACAAAGATTTACCCATACGTTTTGCCGAGTTTGGAACCGTTTACCGTTACGAACAGAGCGGCGAGTTGCATGGATTAACCAGAGTTCGCGGGTTCACACAGGACGATGCACATATTTTCTGTACGCCCGACCAGTTGAAAAGTGAGTTTATTGCTGTTATAGATATTGTACTGCATATATTCAAAACTCTGAGTTTTAAGGAATTTATTGCTCAGATTTCGTTGCGCGACAAGGTGAACCGCGAGAAGTACATCGGTAGCGACGAAAACTGGGAGAAAGCCGAACAGGCAATCATTGAAGCCGTTGGCGATGCCGGGCTTGATGCTGTACTTGAATACGGTGAAGCGGCATTTTATGGTCCAAAGCTCGATTTCATGGTAAAGGATGCTCTTGGCCGCAAGTGGCAGCTTGGAACCATTCAGGTGGATTACAATCTGCCCGAACGGTTCGAACTCGAATATATCGGAAGCGATAACCAGAAGCACCGTCCGGTAATGATCCACCGTGCACCGTTTGGCAGCATGGAACGTTTTGTAGCCGTACTGATTGAACATTCTGCCGGTAAATTCCCGCTCTGGCTTACTCCGGAGCAGTTTATAATACTCCCGATCAGCGAAAAATACCTGGATTATTCAAAAAAACTTTTAAATATCCTGAATAATTCCGAAATTCGCGGCCAAATTGACGAGAGGAATGAGAAGACTGGCCGGAAGATCAGAGACGCTGAAGTCCGGAAAATACCTTTTATGCTGATCGTCGGTGAAAAAGAAGAGGCTGAAGGAACGGTTTCCGTGCGCCGTCACGGTGAAGGAGACCTGGGCACCTTCACGTCAGAAGCATTTATTGAATTGATAAATAACGAGATCCGGGAAACCACGAGTTAATCCGGTCTTAAATATTAACTAACCAAAGGAGGATTTCATATAGCAACGCCATTCCGACCACAGAGAGGTCCGCGTCCCCTTCCAAGAAAGAAGGAGGAACTGCACCAGATCAATGAACGAATTAAAGCCCCCGTTGTACGCGTTGTGGGCGATAACATTGAAGCAGGTATCTACAATATTAAGGATGCACTGGCCATAGCCCAAAGGCTGGAACTGGATCTGGTTGAGATTTCGCCAACTGCCAATCCGCCGGTTTGTAAAGTAACCGATTACAAGAAGTTCCTTTACGAACTGAAAAAGAAGCAGAAGGAGATCAAAGCTAAATCGGCAAAAATCGTTGTTAAGGAAATACGACTGGGACCCAATACCGATGAGCATGACTTCAATTTCAAACTGAAACATGCCATCAAGTTCCTTGAAGAAGGAGCAAAAGTTAAGGTTGAAGTGTTCTTTAAAGGCCGTAGCATTGTCTATAAAGACCAGGGAGAGATCAAACTGCTGCAGTTTGCCTCACTCCTTGAAGATTACGGTAAAGTAGAGAAACTTCCGCTGCTTGAAGGAAAGCGAATGATTATGATCATCGCACCCAAGAAATAGAAAGTTTTTTGAAACTTAATATAAACCCAATTAACAATTTGTCTAATGCCAAAAATGAAGTCGAAATCCAGTGCCAAGAAACGCTTTGACGTTACTGGTACCGGTAAACTGAAAAGGAAGCATGCTTACAAAAGCCACATCCTGACAAAGAAGTCGACGAAACGGAAACGTAACCTTACGTATTCCACCATCGTGGATCCTGCAGATGTGAAGAATGTAAAGATGATGCTTCAGTAATCCGTGTTAATTAATTATTAACCCTTGCTTTCTGCACCTAAGTCTCCCGTTAAAAGGAGCGCGAAAGCGAAAACAAAAACAAAATGCCAAGATCAGTAAACGCAGTAGCCTCAAGGGCTCGCAGAAAAAAGATCCTGAAGGCCGTTAAAGGACAATTCGGCCGCAGGAAAAATGTTTGGACGGTTGCTAAAAATGCATACGAAAAAGGCATGGTGTATGCATACCGTGACAGACGCCAGAAAAAACGCAATTTCCGCAGCTTGTGGATTACCCGTATCAATGCCGGAGTCAGGGAGTACGATATGTCCTACTCTGTTTTCATGGGCAAACTCAAGCAGAAGAATATCAACCTCGATCGTAAGGTGCTGGCCGACCTGGCCATGAACCATCCCGTTACCTTTAAAGCGATAGTGGAAGCTGTCAGGAATTAGTTCTGCAGCCAATACCATCTCTTT
>JALHHH010000040.1:0-33610 GCA_022837485.1 Bacteroidales bacterium | reverse complement strand
CAGCCTCCTTTGCGTTTTCTGCATCTTAAGGCAGATTAGCTCCCCTCCCTGCTTAATGAGATCCGGTGCCACCGGATGGCGCCATGCTTCCGTCAGCCGGCTCTTTTACAAGATACCAGGCTAAAGCCGATAATGCCACCGTGCCGGAACAAATTAAAAAAGTGATGCTCTTGTCGGATGCGTTGCTGATCAGCTCTCCGACTCCCAGACTCGCTACCAGCTGAGGCAGGACCACCGATAAATTGAATAAGCCCATGTATAATCCCATCCTCGGCTGAGGCACCTTCTGCGACATAATGGCGAAAGGCAGACTGATGGTGGCCGACCAACCTATCCCGACAACGGCCATAAAAGCATATATCAAAAACTGTGAATGCCCGTAAAGGAAAATTAACAAGTATCCGGCCGACATCAATGCGATCGCTGTGGCATGTACTTTAACACGACCGTAACGTGCGGCAAGGGGTAAGAGAATCAGTACCGGAATGATGGCTGCAATCAGGTTGATAGTGAAAAAACTCCAGTTTACGATGTCTCCCAGCATTTTACTGCTCAGGTCAGGAATGGTATCCTGAACATAGGCATACATATAAATAAACATGGTTTGCACACCAATCCAGGTAAAAGAGTGTGCAGCCAGAACCTTCTGAAATCCGACCCGGCCATCTTTTTCCCGGCTTACTCCGTCTTCTTTTTTAATCAGCGCTTTTGCGATAAGGATAACGGTGAGTCCAAGGGCAATAATCTCCACCAGGTGCCAGGGAACGGGCGGAAGCCCCGATAATCGGACAATCATCGCATATACGGCATACAGCAGAAATCCCCACAGTGGTTCAATAATCATCAGCATAGTGAGCAACGATCCTTCACCGTCGTCTTTTTTCTGCTTGAGTTCAACATGTGTATTGGTGTCGGAATCCTGTTCTCCCAGCACCCTCGGCTCCTTGATAAAAAACGGAGGGATTACCGAGAACAGTAAAACCAGGACGGCACCCGAGTATATAAGAATGTAATTGTTAAGGGTTGCTCCAATAAAATAGGCCAGTACGCCGAAAGAACCCGAAACCGTTTGCATCCAGGTATAGCCACGGGTGCGGGACTTGCCTACCGGTGTTACGTCGGCAATTATGGATCGTGTGGGATTGAAACTGACGTTGATCGCCAGATCCAGGGTAAGAGCCACTACTATGGCAATTCCAAGAATGCCCCCGGTATTCAGCGACTGACTGATGACTCCGATGTTGGGAAGCGCCAGCAGCATCATTGCTGCCAGAATGCCCCCGATAATAATGAACGGACGGCGCCGCCCGTTCCAGAACCAGACTTTATCGCTGATAACACCTATGATAACCTGACCGATAATGCCGGCAAGCGGACCTGCCGCCCATACCAGCCCAACATCGTGTATGTCGAGCCCATACTGGGTGCTTAAGATCCAGCTCAATGCGGCAATCTGAACCGATAGCGCAAAGCCCATGGCCGTGGACGGCAAGCTAAGCAGAGCATAAAATGAATTGGTAAGCTTTTTCTGGATTTGTAGCATGTTCATTCTCTTTGTTGATGAGTATTGCTCCGGTATCCGGTCACACGCATACAGCCTGCGATACGGTGCCTGCCGTTCCAGTTAAAATTAAGAATTTTTTCCCTTTAAATACACGATCACGTGAATGTGACGAAATTTTTATAAAAAGTATTTCCTTTGCAGAATCGGGCAGTTATTTAATGGAAACGGTATCGGCGGGAAGTTGCAGATTGGTGCGAAATTCTGAGCTGTTCTGTTAAAGGAGAGAAATTCTACTTTTTTTCCGTTTCATATTTCAGAATGTTCTCCATCTGGGAAGAAAGTATTCGCTTGGCAATAATCCGGCGGTTGCGGTCGAGAAGGAAGAGGACTGGAGATGTGTGTACGTCGTAAAGCTCTCTGAAGTCGGGTGTTACGCTGTAGTAGCCGTTAACATTCACCCATTTCAGTTCGTTTTTCTTAATATATGCCTTCATGTCTTTCCAGGATGTGTCCATACAAACTGCATATACTTCCAGATTGTATTTTTCCTTGTTTGCAGCGTAGAAATCGCGAAGCTGCGGTGTCTCCTTTTTGCAGTGACTGCAGTCGGGATCCCAGAAGTATATAATAATGTAGTCGGCTGACAGGCGGTGAAGTGAAACGGCGTTGTTCAGGGTATCGATCAATATCATTTCAGGGGCTGTTTTGCCGATAAGTACCGGTCTCAGCGCGTTGGCCCTCTTAATCAGATTTTCTTTTACGGTAGCATTCATCCATTTCATCCGGGGATCCTGGTACCAGGTGTCGGCAAGGTGCACAAAAATGGCATCGTAACCCATGATTTCGGATGATTCATATTTTACAGTGAAATACCATGCCAGGTATTTGAATGCCTCTTCACTGTTTCCGGTAAGCTTAAGAAGATGATCCATGGATACGATAAGCGAGTCGGGAGCCGGGGAGGTGAGGCGGTTCAGATATTGTTCCACTTTACTGTGGATAAACGGAGTACGGATCAGTCTGTCGTCGGATAAATCGGCATTATCCCAGAAATGGGATTTATAATACCTGAAGGGAAAGGCAGAGTCGGGTCTCCCGTTGGGTAATAAGGGTGTCGGAGGAATCTCAATTTCCTGCATGGCTTTCAGGAAAAGGGCAAGAAAAGACTCCGGATGTGATTGGATAATTCCTGAGATGGTTCGCTTTACCTCTTCATCCAGAAGGTCGAGCCGGCTTTGCAGTACTGCAGCCGAATCGCTTTCGGGGGCAGCTTTCTTTTTTTGCTCATTAAGCAATGCCTGTTGCTTCTGCTTTTCGCCTAAAAACCGGATGTAATCGAAGAAGCGCTGGTTTTCATCGCTTTTCAATGCTCTGAGACTGGCCGGCAGAGCCGCTTTGTCGCCCGTAATGGTAAACGTCTGGCTGCCGGATACGATAAAATCAAATAGCTTGTTTTTTGATTCTCCCGCAATCAGGTACATGCCTTCCGGCAATCGTTCCTTCCGCGCAAAAACATAACCTTTTTGCAGATTGGCCCGGGCAGTATCAACTACAAATTGTTTGTCTCCGGAATAGGAAGCCAGCAGCAGCAGACTGTCCGTCAATCCATCAAGTCTAACAGTTATACGGTATTCTTTCTGTGCCATTGCGGCACTGACAAATAATGAAAAGGTAAGTATGAAAAAAAAATGGCGGAATATTGCTGATCTCATTTCGAAATAATGTACTTTAGAGGTGCAAACTTACTGATTTTTCACGAGATGAAAAGCCGGTCTGATAACTTCCAAAGGGTTGCCGGCCGATGTGCCGGAAAGATTTAATAAAGTTCGCTGTACTGTTGGTATGTTTGTTAAAGCTACAATAACCATCGACTTTTTTATCGGATGATCGTGCATCAGAGACTGATTTATTAAATCATCCCCCATTTTTTTTGGGGCATTACGGAATTCCTATAGTATAACGATGTAGAAACTTCAACGTATGAAATCTGATAAACGCTTAATTTTGCTTGTCTTCATCATGGTTCTTCTTCCCCTCCGGGGGATGGTTTACGGAAATGAACTCCTTCAGCAAAGGTCGGCTCACTTTGAAAAGTATTGGTCGCTGAAGGACACCATGACCATCAGAACATGGAAGAATATGAAGGAGATGACCGATAATCTGGAAGCTATTGTGCTTCTTGACGAAAGGATTATAGATTCACTTCGCCGGAAGTCCGTTCAGGATTCGGCGCTGATTTCGGAACATGAATTTTTAACGAAACGTTATCAAACCGTTGAAGCCGAAAGAGACATATTAAAATCGAGAACACAGAACGACATGCAGATGATGTTGTATCTGAAAGCAGCTGTCGGACTTCTGTTGTGTGCTTTGGTGGTTCTGATCTACATACTGATAAGCAGATATAATCCTGGTCTTAAGGCACGAAAGGAAGCCGGGCATTATGCTGCACTTTTCGAGAGTAAAAGACAGGAAACGGAGCTGCTGATTGAAGAGCTGCAGAGTATACGGCAGCGCGAAATCGGCTTGCGTGAGGAGCTGGAGAACGGGATGCAACTCTACCAGGATAAGATGCAGATTCTGATGGAGAAATGCCGGGTTATTGAAGAGGAGAACAGCCGGTTGGAGCAGGAACTCACAGGCGACAGAATCGTGGGTACTACAAGTTTGGAGACTATCAATGAAGGAGCCGTGGCAGAATCTGCCCTGAAGCAAAAGATTGAACTCTTCTTAAATTGAATGAAGAATTAAGCAGGAATCTGGAAGAAGAAAAAGAAAAGCGGACTCAGTTGATCGAACGAATAAAAGCTGCGGCCGGTAATGTAAAACGTCAGGGATGATAATAAACATGTTCTTTATTCTCAGAACTGAGGGCAGGGCAGGGGCCCCGCCGGAATCTTCCTGAGAGGACGAAGCATAAATCGCATACCCACCATAAGTATCGTATAACGGTCGTTAACCGAAGTGATGCCCGCATGTGCATCCAGCCTGTCATCGGTTGTGAGCCGGTAGGCAAAGTCGCTCCTCAGCGACCAGCGTTCGTTAAACTGGTAACTTAAGGAAATTCCTGCAGGGAAAATTACTTTACCTGCCGGATGGCCGTCCTTATCGCCAGCCTCATTCCTGCCGATCGTTTCCACAACACTTTGATCCGACAGACTTGTTTTGGTTGCCCTGTATGCAATTACACCGGTTCCTGCCATGGCATATACACTGGTTCTGAATTCCGAATTCGGAAATACCAGTCTTGTGAAATTCAGGTAGCCGTTTGCCGAGAATTCCAGAATTGTGCCGTTGAATGCAAGTCCGAGCGAGGGATTGCTGCCTTTTAAACCGCCTTTTGTAAGGTTTAATTCGGCTATAATAAATTTGGTAATGTGTTTGCCGGCGGTTATGCCCGCTGCTGCACTGCTTTCCAGGGTCAGTTTCTCTTTTGGACTGTAGTCGTAAATGCTCAGATCGCCGAAAAACGAAGCCACTCCTGCATTTAATCCGCCGAACCAGCCTTCATTCGGAGTATAAACCACCGGCTGTCCAATCAGGATGGCCGGGCATAAACAGATTAAAATCAGGCACTTTTTCAGCATTTGGTCTGGACTTTCATGTCGTGGTTCAGAGGTTGCTTGCTGTTGAAAGTCAGTGCGAAAAGTTCATTTCACCGGCTTTTACTTCTATATTCAAAAAATTCTCTGATGGAGGAACCGGACAGCTGTACTTTTTATTGTAAACGCAATACGGGTTATATGCTCTGTTGAAGTCGAGTGTGACGGTTTGTGTGTGATCGCAGCGAAGATCAAGATACCTGCCACCACCATAACTTTCTTCGCCTGAGGTAAGATCGGTAAATGGCAGAAACAGGTAGTTTTCATACCCGGATTTTTTCATCAGATCAACGTTCTGAAAAACGGTAAGGCTGAATTTCCGGCCTTTGTATTCAAAATGGGCTTTACCAAATACGATATACAAAGGAAGACGGGCGGTGGTTGTCTGCATCCGGATGGTATCGGGATTGCTGAATCGTTCAAGGCGGGCATCAATTATCCATTTTTTTGCCGGTTTAAAGTATGCAAGCCCGCGAAAGGTTTCCCGGTCCTCATCTGTAATCGGTGAACCTTCATGACTCAGGAACTCCTCATCTTTATCGGCTCTTTCTTTCAGGAGCTTTGCGCGATAGTCGCTGAAGGAGGCTTTCTGTGCATTCGCGACCAATGAAACGAGCAGCAATGCGGTGAGCAGACAGAAAGAAAACGGTTTGAACATATTTTCGGTATTAGCACCAGCAAAATTAACCTTTTTTGTTATGTCTTATATTGCCTGTATTTAGTGCAGAATGCTGTCGCCTGAATGCCAGGCTGAGTTATTTTTTAAAGATCAGCAACTACGAGGCGGTTAATTTTGTTATTAATATAAATCAGTAACAAAAAGTTTATGGATCTCTCATCATTCCGGATTGATTACACAAAAAGTGTGCTCAACGAGCGTGACGCAGGCAGTGAGCCCTTTCATCTGTTCGGAGCCTGGCTGGATGAAGCTGTAAGGGAAGAGGTTGTTGAACCAACCGCTATGGTACTATCGACCGTATCTTCTTCGGGGATGCCGTCTTCGCGTATTGTTCTTCTGAAAGGTATAACGGATGGGCAGCTGGTTTTTTATTCCAATTACAACAGCCGCAAGGGCAGGCACTTATCGTCAAATCCTTCTGCCTCCCTGCTCTTTTTTTGGGGCGAGCTGGAGCGCCAGGTACGATTCGAAGGAAAGGTAATCCGTTTGCCGGAAGCCGTTTCGGATGAATACTTCAATACACGTCCGTACGAAAGCCGGATAGGTGCTCTTGTGTCGCAGCAAAGCATGGTAATACCGGGCAGGGAAGAGCTGGAGTCGCATTACCGCTTGCTTTATGAGCAAATGAAAGACAGGCAGGATGTTGTTCGCAGGCCTGCTAACTGGGGCGGATATGCTTTTGAACCCCGTACGGTTGAGTTTTGGCAGGGCCGGAGCAACCGTCTTCACGACCGTATACGGTTTCGACTGATAGAAGGGGAGTGGCTGAAGGAGCGGCTGGCACCATGAGATCAGCAAGGTATTAAAGGTTTGGGGCAATTCCTGGCAATGCCCTTGCTTCATCTTAAATTTTATAAGCTACTGTTCAGTTGTCAGTGTAAGCCTCTCTTTTCAGATCTTCAATCAGTTTGTCTATTTCCTCTTCGCCGTAGTTTTTATCGAGAGCCAACTCTTCGATGGTACCCCATACCGGTTCACCGCAGATGATGCACTGTAGCCCCCGGTCGGAAAGAAAACGGATGGCGTACGGATAGCTGCTGATAAGCTCCTCAACGGGGAGGTATCGTGTGATTTCAGGTTTCATGGCATTTACGACGGCTGATGTTCTTTACGCAGCAGGTCGTTGATGGTTTTTACCGGATTGAAGGTTACGATAGGTACTTCCACAAATACGGTAATCCAGTCGGCCATTGCTCCGTTCCAGAGTCCGGGAAGCTCCTGCGCTTTCAGTTCGCGGCCGTCTTTCGATTTCACCGAAATAAATCCCGTTGATGGATCAACAAAGTCGGGCAGGTTAAACTGCTCATCGTTGTAATTTCTGACGTAACAAACAAGGTCGACGGGGTTGAAGTGCGTGGATTTGCTAAAGATATCCTTTTGCCCTGCATTGTCGAGGTCGATTTGTGAGGATTCCACAATCTGCAGCGAGACCTCTCCTTCCAGATTCCTGACCCAGAACGGTCCGCCGCCCGGTTCGCCTTCATTTTTCACCATCCCGCATATGCGTATGGGCCTGTTAAGTTTGGTATAGAGGAAGTCGATCTGTTCAATTCTGGTTAACTCATCGTAATCGGTGGGTGGCTGAATAAACAGTTTTTCCTTACAGAAATGCAGTATCTTTTTTAGTTCATTATCGCTTGCATTGCCATCTTCCAGCTTTTCAAGATAATCGAAGATGGTGTCTCTGAGTTCGAAAAGATAACCACCGAGAACCCGCTTAAAACGGAAAGTGCTTTCCTTAAGTCTGTCGGGGACAATATTGTCGATGTTTTTAATAAAAATCACTTCACCGTCCCTGTCGTTCAGGTTTTCGATAAGAGCTCCGTGTCCGCCCGGCCTGAAGACGATGGTATCGTCGCTGTCTCTGAACGGTTTGTTTTTGGAATCAACGGCAATGGTATCGGTTGAGGATTTCTGGATAGAGAAGGTTAGTTCGTAGATAACATCGAAGAGGGCTTCGTATTTGTCTTTAACCTGATTGATTTCCTCGATAAAGCGGTCGGCATGTTCGGGCGATACGGTAAAATGGATGGCAACCCTTCCGTCTTTATTTTGACCGTAGTTGGCTCCTTCAACAAGGTGTTCTTCCATGGCCATGCGTGCTCCGTCGTCGTAGTTGTGAAACTTCAGCAATGCCTTGGGCAGCAATGCATATCCAAGGCCCTTGTCGTCCAGGAGATAATCAATTATTGTAGCGTAATCGTTTTTTTTCAGGCAATCTTCCAGGCTGGCATCTCCCGATTTCATGGTTTCCTTTAGATCGGAATAAAAGGCAAATTTCCGGATGTTCCTGATGAAATTAAATGCGGAATTAAACCCTTTATCGTTTTCGATCAGTGCCTGAATATCGTTCGATTTCCGGCATTCATCTCTGAATTCAAAGAGTGTTTTAAACATCCGGCTGGCGGCACCGGAGGCCGGCACGAATTTCAGGATTTCATACGATTCAACGTATTTGTCGTAAAATGCAACCAGCTTATCGGCTTCGGATTCCGTAAATTTCCGGATACCGTGTCCGGGAATTGCAGGAGAAACAAGATCTATAAAGGGAAATCCGTTTTTAAAATTCTCTATTTGCTGTTCTATGGTTTCAATATCAATTCCTTTAGCTTGAAATTGCTTAATGTCGCTGGGTGTAAACATATACCGTGGATTTTTAGTTAAAGCCCCTGCTTTCTGCAGCATAGTAAAAGGCTTCCTGCTACAAAAATAGTCAAATACATGTGTAAAACCAACTGAGCATTCAACATATGGTAAAATGCCTTTGCAGGAAGATAATCTGCATTGAAACGCTCGATAGTAAATCCTTCAATGGATCCGTTGCCGTTATTTGTTTATCAGAAGGTGTACCGTATAGCCGATATATGCCAGAAAAAGCACAATTCCTTCCTTCCGGCCAATTTTCCTTCCTTGTCCAGTGAACACAAACAAAAACATCAAAATGCTGGCAAACATAACCACTAATATGTCGATGTTGGAATGGTCATTAAACTGAAGGGGCTTTATAGAGGCACTTGTTCCAAGAATCAGAAACAGGTTGAAAATATTCGATCCGACAACATTTCCGATGGCAATTTCGCTGTTTTTTTTGATGGCGGCTACAATGCTGGTGGCAAGTTCGGGCAACGAAGTGCCGGCGGCTACAATTGTAAGTCCGATCACCGATTCGCTTACTCCCATTCTGGTAGCAATGTCAACGGCCCCGTCAACCAGGAATTGTCCGCCAATAACCAGTCCTGCGAGTCCGAATACTACCATGGCAATGGCTAAAGGCAAACGATAAATTTTTTGGGTGGTCTCCATCAGGGGGCCCGATTGTTTGGCCAGCACGAAGGTGTAGGCCATGAAGATGGAGAAAAACCCCAGCAGTACGAATCCATCGGCGCGTGAAATCTCGTTTTTAGGATAACCGTCGATCATCACATCGTTCGCCATAAATGCAACAACGATTATTGCAAGCAAACTAAACGGAATTTCTTTCCATACCGTATTGTTCTTCACGCTTATGGGCATTACCATTGCTGTAATCCCGAGTATTACCAGTATGTTGAAAATATTGCTTCCCAGAACGTTTCCTATGGCGATGTCGGTATTTCCATTAAATGAAGCCACAAGGTTTACAGCAAGTTCAGGTGAAGAGGTTCCAAAGGCAACTACTGTCAATCCAATAACCAGGTCAGAGATATTCAGTCTCCTGGCCAGGGACGAAGCCCCGTCAACCAGCCAGTTTGAACCAAGAATAAGCAAAACCAATCCGCTAATCAGCAGCACATAGCTCATATATTTAGACTTTTAAGTATGCAAATGTAATACTTTCATCGTTTTGCTCGTGTTTCATTAATCATAAAGGGCCTCCTGTTTTTTGAAAAAACAGGATGTAATCTTCGAAGAGTTTGCCGGTGTTTATGTTTTTTATTGACTGAAATTATACGTTGATTTAAATGACTTTACCGCTGCAGGTTGTTTGTTGAGACATGTAAGTGTTTGGTTTATAGTCTCTTTTCTAGATGGGGTTTGGGATTGAGTCACGGAAATTATAATTTTCTGAGGTATTTCACGACCTTGTTCAGGTCAAAATCCTGTTCAGCATCAAGTATCAGTGCATCCGGGATATTGGCGGGTAATTTGCCGTATTTCAGAAAGCTGTCCCAGATATGTGCAATGTACCATTCTGGTTCTTTACCCCATCTGAGATCGTTTTTTTTGCGCTGTTCAAATTCTTCTTTCCCGAGGGTTAGAAAAATATGCCGGTTGAAAAGCCGGTTGAGCCGCTCATCGGCAAAGGCCATCAGTCCTTCAACAATTACATGTTTTCCGTTTTCCAGAGCTTTCGATGCATCGGAAAACAATCTGTCCCAGTCGATCCCAGTCTATGTGGTTGTTTATAACGGGCAAAAGGTCGCTGGCATGAACGTATTCATCCTGGCAAAAAAGTTCGGAATTTGGAAGTATTTCCGAAATCATTGCAGCCAGGAATGTTTTTCCCGACCGGCTTACTCCGCCAATGCCGATGCAAAGGGGAGTTTCAGAAAAAAAATCATGAAAAGCAGAGGAGCCCGGATTCATTAAAATGTTGCTTATGAAATTGTTGGGCAAACATAACAGGAAAGCCATTAAGAGACAAGAAAAAAAATGTTTGGGGTGTTGCAGAACGAATAAAAAAAGTTATACCTTTGCGCACTCAATTGCCCAGGTGGTGAAATTGGTAGACACGCCAGCTTGAGGGGCTGGTGTCCTTAAGGATGTGCAAGTTCGAGTCTTGTCCTGGGCACAAAAATCCGAGTACGTTCGGTGGCAGTCGGCAGACTGCATTTTTTTGAGAATAATTCGCCCGGATGGCGGAATTGGTAGACGCGCTAGTTTCAGGGACTAGTGTACGAACGTACGTGCAGGTTCGAGTCCTGTTCCGGGCACTGAAAATTTCGATAATCATTGTAAAATAATGTTTTATCGGAATTTTTTTTTGCCTCCACCTGAAAATGGCAAAGCAGTATACTCTCTTGACCGGTTATTCCTGTTTTTTCACTCTAAACCAGCATACAATTAATCGCATTTTAGGTAAATCTGCGTTTACTCCCCAAATCGGTATCCTATTCCGGATTCGGTAATCAAGAGAGAGGGTTTTGCCGGGTTATCCTCAATTTTTTTGCGAAGCTGCGCAACGAATACCCTGAGATATTGTGTTTGACCGGTGTATCCGTAACCCCAGACCTCCTTAAGTATGTATTGGTGGGTGAGCACTCTGCCGCTGTTACGGGCGAGCAGAGCAAGCAGCGAAAATTCGGTAGCGGTAAGTTTCAGAAGTTCGCCTTTTTTACGGGCGGTATAGCTAGAGAGGTCTATCGACAGAGAGCCGGTTTCTATGCATGTGGTGTCGCTTTTGTCGTCTCCAACCCTTAGAGCAGCCCGTATTCTGGCCAGCAGTTCTCCGGTACGGAAAGGCTTGGAAAGGTAATCATTGGCTCCATTGTCAAGGGCTTCAACAACATCGGCTTCAGAATTTCTCACAGATAGCACTATTACCGGTTTAAAATACCATTCCCTCAGCTTCTTCAGCAATTCCTGGCCATCAATATCGGGAAGCCCAAGATCGAGAATAATGGCAGATGGATGATGTGTGGCTGCATCAACGAGCCCGTCTTTCCCGTTGGAGGATGCGATGGTATGGTATCCACTGGCTTTCAGGGTAATTTCCAGCAGTCTTCTGATCTGCAGTTCGTCATCAATAATCAGAATTATTTCATCCTCAGTCATTTTCAATTGCTTTAAAGGTTCGTATTTCCGTTATGCCCGAAGGTATCTGAAGCTTAAACCATGCGCCGCCATCCGGATAATTTCCGGCAATCAGTGTGCCGTGATGGGCTTCGGTAAATCCTTTGGCTATCGAAAGTCCAAGACCCAATCCACCTGTTTTGCTGCCGCTTGCCCTGTAAAATTTCTCAAACAGGTGCGGCAGATCCGCTTCACTGAATCCGGGTCCGCGATCGCTTAACTCCAGCAGCAGATTATCGCCTTCCGATGCAGCTTTCAATTCGATTACGGAAGCTACCGGTGCATATTGAGCCGCATTGTACAGGAGATTGTAAAGAACCTGCTCCATAAGACCAAAATCCATAAAGACGGGAGGCATACTGTCCGGAATCCGGATGTTGAGGGTGAAAGGTCTCAGTTCGTCTTCCAGATCCCGGGTTACCTTATTTACTAGGTCGTTGATGTCGTGCCAGTCTGGTTTTACCGAAATGCGTCCGCTTTCCAGCCTCGACATATTTAAAAGGTTCTCTATTAACCTGTTAAGTCGTCGGGATGCAGTAAAAATCTCGCTGAAAAGTTCTTTTTGCAAACTGCTTTCCGCCGGAACATTCAGTATAGAGTCGGAAGCCCCCATAATGGCAGCAACTGGAATTCTTAATTCATGCGATATCGAGTTGAACAGTGTTTTATAGAGCCTGTCCGATTCGGCTAAAAATTGGGCCTTTCGGGCAAGCTGGCTCAGAAATTCTCTTTCAAGGGCATTTGATATCTGAGCTGTGAAGGTTTCCCGAAAAGAAATTTCCTCCTCCGACTCCTTCATACTGTTCCTGATGATCATTATACCCGGATTAATTCGGGTGCCCCGCAGAAGTATCATTTTTTCGGAGCCTGGCAAAATTCCGTGCTTTGTTATACTATCTGAATCGGTCATATGGAATAAGGATTCCGCTATTTCTTTTTCAATGGTAGTCAGATGCCGTTTTTCCGATCCCCAGGCTTTGAAATCGAGATTTCCTTCACCATCCTGAAGTATAAAATATGCGTTTATCCCGAATTGTTCCCATATTTTATTCACAGCAATGGCGATTACCTCCTGAGTATTCCCGGCACCCGACAGATCCCGACTCAGTGTAAATAAAGCATTTGTACGGGTCTCCCTCTCTCTTGCCAGCATTTCCTGGTGGCGGATACGGGATGTCATTACCCCGCTGACTAATGCGATAATGAAGAAAAGGCCGAAGATCAGAATATCCTCCATCTTATCGATGTGAAACGTTAAATGCGGAGGTATGAAAAAGAAATTCCACGTAAGTGCGCTCAGAGCAGCCGCCATAAGAACGGGGCCAACGCCCAGAAAAGTTGAAAGAAAAAGTACCTGGAACAACAGAATATACGATACTATATGGTAGTGTACTGAGTTACTGAGCGGCGAACAGAGCAGCACGGCAAGACCGGTGATAATTGCGGATGAAAGGTATTGGGAAAAAGCCGATCTGCTGCCGATCGGATACTTTTTCAAGTTATTCTGGCCGGGATGTTTTCCGTTTTTATTCATTTGCCGTTAGATATTTATTATTGTCTTTCCCGGTATATAAAACCTTGTCGGATAATCTGAGCATTTTTCATTGTTAAATTTAACCGATCCAAAGTTAGCGATAATCGCAGGTATTACCCTGTTCATACCTTCCAGTAATTACGTGAGAACAAAATTATTACAGTATAAATTTCAAGTCTGCCCATTAGCATCAATAACGACAATAACAATTTGGCGGCATCGGGCAGATGTGCAAAATTACTGGCGGGGCCAACGGAGCCAATGCCAGGGCCAATTCCTGCCATACAGGTAGCGGCCGATCCTACCGCAGAGCTTCCGTCAATACCCATTAACACGAGACCAATACTTCCGGCGGCAAAAATCAGAAGATATACCGCTATGAAAGTTAAAACCGAATTATTGTTCTCCTCGCTCAGTACCTTGCGGTTTATCCGTACACTTAAAACTGCATTTGGGGAATTCATTCGTGTGAAAATCAGTTTAATATTCCTTAATGCAATCAGATGTCTGGCCATTTTTATTCCTCCGGCTGTTGAACCGGTACTTCCACCCAAAAACATGGAAAAGAAGATAATCATCCAGGCATATACCGGCCATTGCAGGTAATCGGCCGTTGCAAAACCGGTGCAGGTAATTATAGATATGGTCTGAAAAAAACCTTCACGCAAAGCCGGTTCTAAAGGCGTTCCGGCATCCATAACCAATGATCCTGAAATTATCAGTGCTGTAATTAAAACCACCGCCAGGTAAAAACGAAATTCATCGTTTTGCCTGATACTGACAAAGTCTTTCTTTAACAGGAAATAATGAATGGTAAAGTTGGTTCCGGCCAGCAGCATAAAAACCATTATAACATATTGGATATACGGAGAATAACCGGCTATGCTGGTGTTTTTGGGTGAGAAGCCTCCGGTGGCAATGGTTCCAAATGCATGGCAGGTGCTTTCAAACAGGTTCATTCCACCAATCAGTAAAAGGATTATCTCAATGATTGTAAGTCCGGTATAGATGGCCAGAAGCCTTTTACCGATGGATTTAACCCGTGGACGGATCTTTTCCTGCAAGGATGATTCCATTACAAACAGGTTGTACCCGCCGATTTTCAGTTGCGGCATTATAATAATAACAAGTACTATAATTCCTATCCCGCCTATCCAGTGGGTTAAGCTTCTCCAAAAAAGGATTGATAAGGGCAAGGTTTCAATGTCCGTCAAAATGGATGCACCGGTAGTGGTAAATCCGGAAACCGATTCAAAAACAGCATCCGTAAACTTGGGAATTGAGCCTGAAATAAGATAAGGAAGACTGCCTGTTAAACTCATCAATAACCATGAAAGTGTGACTGCCAGATAGGCTTCCCTTCGGTTCATAGGAGACTGTTCATCGTCACCGGAAAGAGCTTTAAGCAAAAGGAAACCGATTAGCAGGGGAGATGCAGATGCAAGTAGAAACGGCTGAACCGGTTCATTCATAAAAAAAGCAAGAAGCCCGTTTATTAACAGAAAGATGGAAAGGATTATCAGTATTCGGCTGATAATCCTGAATATAGTTCTGAATCGTAGTGATCTCATGCAGATTCTAATGGCGGTTAGTTTGGCTGCCGCTACAAACGGCAAATAAAATGTGATATCCGTAAAGGCAATATCAATTCAAGGCACCGTGTGATAAAGATTTTATAAAGATTTAATGCTTTGGGCAAAGTGTGCCGTCAGGTTTTATTTGGATATTTTTGCATTTGGTATAAAGCACTGGTTTTATAAGGATGCCGGTACCACAAACTCACGAAATTATGCTTCCTCAGGGTTGCGTTCGTTTATGTCCTGCCTGCGGACATCGCGAACTCGGTATGGATGCCAGCCTGTACCGGAAACTGGAGTTTTTAAAATCCCGTTTGTCCGTATATGCCGGACGTATTGAACCTGTAATAAGCGTTGAGGCTCCGGAGCGCTTCGGATATCGCGATAAGGTAAGCCTGGCTGCACGTTATACGGGGTTTGCATGGGAGTTTGGAGTACTCAGGCACGACGAAATGATAGCCATCCCTCTATGTCCGGTTCATACGTCAAGAATCCGGACAGTGATCGCTCTTCTGGAAAAAGCTCTGCCTCCTGTAACTGATTTTCCGCTGGTCCGGCTGGTGATTTCAGGCCGTCAACTGACATTTATTCTGAAAACCCGCGAAGTTAATGCTCTGACCGCCATCGGTTCGACCCTTTTTACTGAACTCAATAATGCCGGTATCGAGGGTGTTTGGGTGCATTTGTTTCCTTCGTCCGGGCGTAAGGTTTTTGGAAAAGGGGGCTGGCATCTGGTGTGGGGCAAGGAGTATTCTTCGGATGAAAACGGACTGAGGTATGGTCCCGCAGCCTTTCAGCAGTTGCTACCGTCGCTTGCCTCCCGCGCGCTGGATGAGGCAGAGGCGTTTCTCGATCCGAAGCCCGGTATGCTTGTCATCGACTTGTATTGCGGCACAGGCAGCAGCCTGAAACGCTGGGCTGCCCTGAAAGCACTATCGGCAGGAGTGGAGCAGTCTGGAGCGGCTGTAGCAATGGCGCGACAAAATGTACCCGGAGCCATTATTTGGCAGGGGGCCTGTTCACAGCGCATTCCGCAGATCAGGGAATGGACCGGTAGGTTTGATCCGGATGAAATACGTTTACTCTATGCCAATCCGCCAGGGACAGGGCTTGAATCCGAAATTACAGAGTTTATTGTGAGTATATTACGCCCAAAGAGAATTGCATATTTGTCGTGCAACGCCGTAACCCTTTCCAGGGATCTGAAACTGCTGGCAGACGGGTGCTACACGCTTAAACGACTGATTCCGTTTGACTTTTTCCCACAGACCCGTCATGTGGAATGCCTCGCTCTTCTTCAGCTGGATGAAGAATCCGGGAGGTTGTAAGGATTGTCCCACACCCCTTACTTCCAAAATTGCTTTCCCAATAGGTACAGGTAAGGTCGCTTATCGTGATGGAAAAATAAATCACCGCTATCGTCGGGGAAACGTTCAAAATGCTCGCCCCCGGCATAGAGCACAATGGTTTGCCCGGTTCGAGCATAGTCCGTTCCGTGTGAAAATTCCGGTATTTCCATTTCCGGAAGTACTTTTTGCGCCATTTTGCCGACCTCTTTGCTGTGATATTTACAGTAATCGATGACAGCACGCCGCGAAAAATTTATTGAGGCGATTGCATGCATAGTTAATATATAACCTGACGGGCAGTGGTTGTTTCTTAATTGCCGGTTTAACATTCCCGAAAGGGATAACATTATTGAAGTCGCTGGTACTTTGAACCGAAAGCGGTGTTTCCGGAATCTGGCCGACATGAACCGTTGCCTCTGAATTCCCCGATAGCGGATAATTGAACGTATGGTTATACACGATCTTCTGACGGCAAATTGCTGGAAGCATGTCAGCGCAGGTTTCCCTGCCGGCAGACGTTTTTTACAACTTTCTTCGTATGCTGATTACTACTATTCAATGTGACTCACCCACAAATCCCGGTGCCTGGAAAAGTGTGGAACCGGTGAACGATAGACCAGGAGGCAAAATGCAGCATCAGAGCTGATAATATTTGAATAATAATCTGGAATGTATACGATATCCGATTTACGGAAAATTCATCAAAAGCATCTCCCGGGTAAGGTTTGAAGTTATTATTCTCCATTTTTATCGTGCGGTTTGGTTTTATTGAATCATTTTTAATCATTCCAAGGAATAGAGTTATTTTTACCATCAGGAAAACCTGGCGTTTGGCATCACTCAACCATTTATGCATAAGAATTTTAATTTAGTGCAAATCGATTTCAGCAGCAAGTGCCTTGCAGTTCTTTTTATTATCCTGACTGTATCTGAATTGCTTGTTGCACAAGTAAACGGTGGTTTTGTACACGGCGGTATACAGCGAAATTACATACTATATCGGCCGCAGAATCAGCTTCCGGATGAAAAGCTTCCATTGATGATTGTGCTGCACGGTTACACGCAGAGTGCGAATTCCGTTATGCTTTACACGGGTTTTAATCAGGTTGCTGAGGAAAACAGGTTTGTTGTGGCTTATCCTGAAGGCATAAATGCTTCCTGGAATGCAGGCATAATGGGAGGTTCCACGGCCGATGATACGGGTTTTCTCACGACCCTCATAGATACGCTCATAAAAAAGGCCTGGATTGACCCTTCGCGGGTATATGCTTGTGGAATGTCAAACGGCGGATTTATGAGCTATCGTCTTGCATGTGAGGCCGGTGAACGTTTCGCAGCAATCGGATCTGTGGCTGGAACTATGACTTTTTTATCAGCACAGTCTTGCATGCCAGCAGTTTCAATGCCGGTTGTACATATACATGGTACAGCCGATGTAATTGTTCCTTACGATGGCAATAATGCAATGCATTCGGTAAGTGCTGTTTTAGATTTATGGAAAGGATTCGACTCCTGCCAGAAGGGAACGCCTTCCTTTGTTTTGCACGACGATCATCCCGACAACTCATGGGTTGAACAGTACGACTGGACTGACTGCGCAGGAAATTCGGAGGTCCGGCTCTATAAAGTGGTAAATGGCGGGCACACCTGGCCGGGTGCCGTTGATGTTTCAGGTCTTGGTGCCACCAACCGCGACATCAGTGCAAGCGAAGTGATATGGGAGTTTGTCGGCCGCTTTTCACGTGCAGTGCCTCACGGAATGGTTGAAAAGCCTTTAAATCCGGTACGAATAATTGAAAATCCTGTTGCTAATGGAATTCTCAGGCTTTCAGCCGGCAAATCCGGTACAGTGCGAAAAGCGGATATTATTGGTTTGAATGGCACAATCATCGGTGAGTTCTTTCTTGAACCGGGCACCGGAGAGTATTCGCTTGAAACCGGCAATTTGGCTCCGGGATTTTACCTTTTTCGGATTTCTGGTGCCGAGGGTGTGCAGACAGGCCGGTTTATAGTGCTTTAATATCCTGCTGGTGTGTGTTGGATTCGTGGTTATTCCCGAATACATTCACCCGAAAAAAAACAACCCGGCAAATGGTTGCAGGGTTGTCTGTGCTACACCGTTTTATTTAATGTCCGGATTTACCTGAACCTCGTCAATAAATAACCAGGCTTTATAGCCGGCTCCCGGCTTTCCTTCGGGGATTGTTTTGCGGTTGATACCCCTCACGCGTATAAACCGCGCATTTTCATTGATTTCAATGATGTGGTAGTCCACGGTTTTTGCAGCCCTTGGTGTAATAATGGCTGGTTTGCTGCCATTGGCCGGTCTAAAGGAATAACCGTCATCCGATACCTCGATTTCAACGTCGGTGGGCAGATGAATCCAGCTGCCCGGTTCGTGAAGGAATCCGGCATTGATGCTTTGGATAAGGGTTGGTTTTCCTAGATCGATCGTAAAATCGGCATCGTCGCCCAGAAATCCGAGCCAGTCTTTGCGGAAGGCCGAAGGATCGCCCCGGAGTCCGTCGGTCAGCGTTGATGGTCCGTTGGCAGCATAATTATGGCTGTAGAGAGTGTTCATAACCGGTGTTAATCCGGTAGCATCGTTAACCGAGATGAAGCGTTCGGTTACCCTGCGTTTCCCGTCCTTGTCAATATTGATCCAGGCTTTAACCAGCGTAGACCCTTTGATTTCAAATGGGGATCTGTATTTCTTTTCTTTGCCGGTGACTCCATTTATTACTAAGACATACCGTATTACTACATCGTCCAGATCCGATTTCAACCGGGCCATCAGATTACCGGTCTTTTCCTCCCGAAATGTGGTAATTTCAACGTTAAAGGCACTCAGACTGTAGTTTACTTTCTTACGATCCAGTGTTTTCATATTACTGTTAAACCTCCGGATGAAATGGTTCCAGTCCCGGCTTTCGGCTGGCGACCAATTAACCTCAGCCAGGGCGATAGCACGCGGATATGCCATGTATTCAATGTGTTCAGGAGTTTTTATGTATTCGGTCCATACGTTTGCCTGTACGCCTATGATGTGTTTTGCCTCATTTTCGTTAAGCTCTTCCGGCACCGGGTTAAAGCTGTAGGTATTTTTTAGTGTATTGAATCCTCCGAATGCAAGGGGTTCCACGGCAGGGTCTCCCTGGTAGAAATTAAGATAGCAATGGCTTCCGGGCGACATAATTACATCGTGTCCCTGTCGGGCTGCCTCTATGCCGCCTTCCATTCCCTGCCACGACATCACCGTTGCTCCGGGAGCAAGGCCGCCTTCCAGAATTTCATCCCAGCCTATGATCTGTCGGCCGTGACCGTTGAGGAACTTCTCGATGCGTTTGATAAAGTAACTTTGCAACTCGTGTGAATCCTTCAGTCCGTTTTCCCTGATGCGTTTCTGACACTTTTCGCAGGCATTCCAGCGCTCTTTGGGAGCCTCATCTCCACCGATATGGATGTACTTTGAAGGGAAGATATCCAGCACTTCCAGCAGCACGTTTTCGAGGAATGCAAACGCTTCATCGTTTCCTGCGCAAAAGATGTTTTCGTTTACCCCCCAGCGGGTCCACACCTCGTGCGGCCCTCCGGTACAACTCAGGTGCGGATAGGCTGCAAGAGCGGCAAGCGAATGTCCCGGCATTTCAATCTCAGGTATTACGTTTACGTATCGGGCAGCAGCATATGCAACGATATCGCGAGCCTCCTCCTGCGTATAAAAACCGCCATATCGCTGGTTGTCGTCCGACTGGCTCCGGCCAACGGGCGAGCTGCTTCTCCAGGCACCAACTTCCGTAAGCAGGGGATACTTTTTGATCTCAAGCCTCCATCCCTGGTCCTCGGTCAGATGCCAGTGAAAGGTGTTGATCTTGTATGCAGCCATCAGGTCGATGTACTTTTTGATGAACTCTGTAGGAAAAATATGTCTGCCCACATCCAGATGCATGCCCCGGTAGGGGAATCTGGGGTAATCCGTAATTGAGCATGCAGGGATTCGCACCGACTGTTTTCCGCAACGTTTCTTTGCCGGAGGTTCCGGCATAAGTTGCAGAAGCGACTGAAGTCCGTAAAAAACTCCTTTCGGTGTAGGCGATGTGATACGGATAGAATTTATCCCTGCTTCAAGCAGATAACCTTCTCCGGATGGCAGCTCAAATTGCTCATCTACTATCAGGTCGATGGTGTTTGATGCTTCTGTAATGGTTCCGGTAATTACTTTTAAGGAGTTGATTTCATATATTTTAAGGCTTTCGTTGAACCAATCGGCAAGCTTGCCGAGCTCCTTTGATCCGGATGAAATTCGTATTACCACGGAAGGTGTGATACGGAAGCTTCCTTTAAGTGGCGTAACCGAAACCGGTTGAGGTATTATTGCAATTTCTTGCGACCGCTTCTGACCCGTCGTTGCAGTTACAATAAGCAACAGGCAGACAGTCAGACAGGTGTTAAATATTTTCATATTCATAGTCGTTATTATTTACGATTTTTCAATGTTCAGTCTGCTCAGGATACGGCCAATGGCCTTGCGCATTGCCGGCATCTGTTTTTCCATTTCCCTGAAAAGCTGAAGATGAACGTTAGCTCTTACCAGGTTGTGCCGCGGATACCGGACACGATAGTAGGTATCGCCGTTTAAAAAATCGGAGAGGAAGCGCATTCCCTGCGTGTAAGTGATTAACATGGCAGCTTCAGGGAATAACTGAATTTCCTCGTCCACAAGCAGATGCTCAGCGCTTTCGATGTATCCGGCAGCAAAGGCTTCAAAGATAGCGATGTCGAATCCGACCTTTTGCAGGTTGGGTTCATCCTCCCGGGCAGTATTGGCGGCAGTGCGTATGGCATCCCCGAAATCGAAGAGAGCCGAACCAGGCATAACCGTGTCCAGATCGGTAACGGCGATGGCTTTGCCATTTTCAGAAAAAATAAGGTTATTGAATTTCGTGTCGTTATGTACCACCCTTTCGGGGATGCCTCCCGTGTTCAGAAGGTTGGGTATGTATTGCATGCGATCGTATCGGCTTTTTATGAGGGCAATTTCTTTCTGAACCTCGGAAGAGCGCCCGACCGCATCGGTACTCAGGGCTTCCAGAAAAGCGGAATAGCGCTTAAGCATGGAGTGGAAGTCCGGAATAGTAATGGCGAGGCTGGAAGGTTTGATGGATGAAACACCGTCAAGAAATAAACCGAACGCACGGCCTCCCTCGTATGCAATGTTATTCTTCCGCACCGTTTCAATGGTTTTTCCACCTTCAATATAGGAAAATAAGCGCCAGTAATTGCCCGAATCGTCGCAGTGATAGAGTTTTGCATCCCTGGTTTTTACCAATTGCTGTACCTTTAAACCGTCGTTGATATAACGCATCGTCCCCGAAAGGGCTTTCAGCACCATCTCCGTGTTATTCATGAGTCCTTCTATATCCCGGAAGATCTTATGGTTGATCTGCTGAAGGATGTATAAGGGTTTCTCCGGGCTGTTAACGCGGTAGGTCTGATTGATGTGTCCTACCGTTAATGGGAGGAATCGGTACCCGACAGGTTCGCAATCAAAACAGGAAATGATATCGGTTAAATCTGCACCCATAGCAAGCGGGTTTATTTCCATAGTGTTTCCGGGTACTCACCGCGGCGGATCATTTCCCCTATTTTGTTTACAACCAAGGGTTTGTCTTCTTTATAAGTAATTCCAAACCATAGTGCGGATGTCCGGAGAACCTTCACCTGAGCCCGCCCTGAATTTATCAGATTATCGACCAGGCTGGGGATGTAAAACTCGGATTTCAGATTTTCCCGCTCGGCATCCAGGAAGAGCTTAAACTCTTTTTCTATATGCTCGAATACCGAAGGGGTGAATCCCCAGAAATTCATTGAAACGGGAACATCTTCTTCCAGCGGAAGCAGAGAACCATCGGAACGCATATCCACGATTTTGCCTCCCGTGCGCTGAATTTTAGTTCGTTCGGTAACGCTTTTGAGCCAGTTGTCGCCACCGGTTTCGCATATACCTCTGGAAACGCTTCCAAATTCCGAAAGTGTATTGCTGAGTTTATATCCAACCATCGCATAGTCGGCTTTGCCTTCCGACTGTTGAGCGGAAAAGAAACCGGCAAGGGTATCAAAAGCATTGAAACCATAAAAATCGTCGGCATTAATAACTGCAAAGGGCTCATGTACTTTCCGGGCAGTCATCATTACTGCATGACCGGTTCCCCATGGCTTGGTGCGGCCGGCAGGTGTGGTATAGCCGGTGGGCAAGTATTCAAGCTCCTGAAAAACCCAGTCAACCTCTATGTATCTTGAAAGCTTTTCGGCAAAAGCCTCTTTGAAATCAGCTTCGATATCCTTACGAATAATAAAGACTACCTTCCCGAATCCTGCTCTGATGGCATCGTAAACAGAATAATCAAGAATGGTTTCCCCCGAGGGGCCAACCGGGTCAATCTGTTTCAGGCCTCCGTAGCGGCTGCCCATACCGGCAGCCAGAATAACAAGTGTTGGTTTCATAAGCATGAATAAATTCTATCTCGTTCTTAGTTTTTTCCATGTTCGCGACAGCAGCAGGGATGAAATGAAGCCGCTTGTCAGCAATAAAGTTGCCGGTAGTGTTTTTCCATAAAGGAAATAACCGGTTGAAAAAAGGATACTGTACACTGCCACACAGCCAAGCAGCATGCATACTATTCCGGTGGGTACGTCCCAGCGAAGATCGTCGTCTTTTTTAAGGTCAATACCTTCTGTGGCAGCCTTTTCAACTACGGCTTTCCAGCCGGGTCCGCCCGGACGAATGCGTTTATAAAAGGTACGCAGGGTATGATCGGATGAAGGTGGAGTCAGAAGGGTGACTATCACCCATACGGCTGTGGTAAGGGCAACAACGCCCACGAATTTGATGATGTTCCATACGACAAACGTAAACTGAAGTCCGCCAAGCGTAACCATGCCATCGCCGCCCTTTATCAGTACAAAGTTCTCGATGATGATAAACGTTAATGAAAACGCTGCGGCAGCAATCATGGCTGAAAGTTCCGTGAATGCGTTTATCCGCCACCAGAACCAGCGAAGGATGTATATGAGTCCGGTTCCGGCTCCGATCATAAGCATATACTGGAATGCCTGAAGTGCATTTTCAAGCACCAGGGCGAGTATCACCGAGAAGAACATAAGGGCAACCGTTGCCAGTCGTCCGACTCCGACTTTTTGTTTTTCAGAAGCTTCTTTATTGATAAACCGACCATAAAAATCGTTTACGATATAGGAAGAGCCCCAGTTGAGCTGTGAGGCAACGGTCGACATAAATGCTGCGATCAGCGATGCAACTACCAGTCCCAGGAATCCGGCCGGCAGAAACAGAGATAGCATTGCAGGGTATGCGAAGTCGTTTTGTATGTATTGGGTTGGGACGTTTGGAAAGGCACTTCTTAGCGATGCGATATCGGGGAAAATAATAATGGAGGCGAGACCAACGATAATCCAGGGCCAGGGGCGGAGGGCATAATGAAAGAAGTTAAAAAGAAGGGTAGCCCCCATGGCATGTCGTTCCGATTTGGCGGAAAGCATGCGCTGGGCAACGTAACCGCCGCCTCCCGGCTCAGCTCCCGGATACCAGGCAGCCCACCACTGAACCGCAAGAGGTATAATTAGAATGCTGAGAAATACGTCGGTTTCCCGAAACGAGGGGATGAGGCTGAGTTTGCTGCTAACCCCCGGATGGCTGAATAAGGCCGAAAGGCCTCCGATATCCGGCGATTTGGTTACATAGTAAGCAGCACCTACAGCACCGATCATTGCTACGGAGAATTGAAACAGGTCCGTATATAGTATGGATTTAAGCCCGCCAAGTCCACTGTAAAACACGACAACAACTGCGGCAATAATCAGGGCAGTTGCAGGAGATAGTCCGAGCATTACGGCAGCAATTTTAATAAATGCCAGCGAAACGCTTGCAATAACCATAACGTTAAAGAAAAATCCCAGATAGATGGCTCTGAAACCTCTTAGAAATGCAGCTGTTTTTCCACTGTAGCGTATTTCATAAAATTCGAGGTCGGTCATGGCTTTGGATCGGTTCCAGAGCTTGGCATAAACGAAGACGGTAAGCATACCGGTGAGTAAAAAAGCCCACCACATCCAGTTGGCAGCTACCCCGTTCTGACGCACCATATCGGTTACCAGGTTGGGCGTATCGCAGGAAAAGGTTGTGGCAACCATTGATACACCGAGAAGCCACCAGGGCATGCTGCGACCCGATACGAAGAAATCGGCAGCACTCCGGTCGGCATTTTTCGATGCCAGATAGCCGATGGTTAACAGGATAAGAAAGAAAACGACAATAATTATCCAGTCAATCGATTGAAGAATCATGGTTTTGTGAATTAAACGTTGCAGGTTGGAAACGATTTACACAAATCAGTCAAATGTTCAGGCAAAAATCTTGCTCATAACAAGGGCAACCGTTCCCATAAGTCGTGCATTGTCGCCAAGCTCTGAAGCTACAATGGATGCGTCGCGCCGAATTCTGGCGATGGAGTATATATTCAGATTGCTTTCGATGGGTGCAATAAGGTAATCGGCAGCTTTCGACATCTCTCCACCAATGATGATCAGTTCGGGATTGAATAGGTGAATCAGGGTGGCAAGTCCTTTCCCCAGTGCTTCGCCGGTGCGGGCCAGGAGATCGATGGCATACTGATCGCCTTCGCGTGCAGCATTCAGGATGGTGCGAATGTTCAGTCGGGCTACATCGTTGCCGATAACACTGCGAATCAGGGTAATGGCTCCTTCTGTAATATCTTTTCGGGCTTTTGTAAGCATCACCTTACCCGATGCAACGGTTTCAATGCAACCAATCTTTCCGCAATGGCAGAGATGTCCGTTAGGTTCAATTTGTATATGTCCGAACTCACCGGCATATCCCGAATGTCCCATGTAAATTTTTCCATCCAGAATGGTACTGAGGCCAATTCCTGAGCCAATGTTCAGACAAAGTACATTCTTCAGGTCGCGGGCAAGTCCGAACGATTTCTCGCCCCATGCCATAGCCCTGGTGTCGTGCTCCACAAATACAGGGAGTCCGGTTAGCTCGCTCAGCATGCTTGCAACCGGCTTGCCGGTGTTCAGGTAGGTATAGGAAAGCCCGGATCTCATATCGATTAGTCCCGGAAGTGAAATGCCTATTCCAAGGATGCTGCTGGTATCAATAGAGTATGCTGCCATCAGTTCCGAAACTTTCTCGGCAATAAAACCAATGATGTCGTTTTGCGTTTCAAGCCCGGTATTTAGTTCGTGAATCTCTGAAACCGGTTCGTTGGCGAAATTGAATACTCCCATGCGGATAAAATACCGCTCCAGGTCAATCCCGATTACAAAACGCGACAAGGGGTTAAGCCCGTAAATGCTGGGTCGCCTTCCTCCCGTGGATTCACCTATTCCGATTTCATTTACCAGCCCTTCCTGCATCAGCTCCTCCAGTGCCCTGGTAATGGTGGGCGTACTCATGTGGATGGTTTTCGATAAATTGTGTATCGACAGGTTGGAATGCTGATAAAGCTCCCGTACAATCTGCTGTTTAAGGTTTAATTTACGTAACTGATTGTTTTTTAATTGCTCTCCGTTAAAGGAATGCTTGAATAAATATTTGATACCTGCCATAATCTTCTTGATTTTGGTGTTTTGGATGTGTAAAATTATTAAATTTCTCTACTCCGGCAAAAATTATTAAAAAAAGTTATAAAGAACTTGGTGATTATAACTTTTATCTGATCTTTGAATACACATGTCAGATAATCAATATTTTAATAAGCGTGAATCGAATTATTGATTTTAATTAATTATTGTGTGTCAATGTAGTAAAAGATTCTAACGAATTTTAAAATATAAGAGGGTGTCCTGTGATTTACAGGCATTTAAAATTTCTAAGAACGATCCTTTCCTATTTTTTTCGGACGGTTAAAATGTTTTTATTGCTTTTGCAGTCTGCCCGCTGCGGATGTCCCGGATAATGTAAACCCCTTGTTCAGCCTTTTCGCCCGAAAGGAGTGTGCCGTCCCATGAAAACGTTTCTCCCGGTTTAAGTATATGTGAGCGAACGATTTCACACCCGGAGATGTCGTAAATTATCATAACACCGGATACCCGGGAGGCTATACTTTTATATATGTGCAGTTCCGAGCTAAACGGAATAGGACAAAGTGTAAAGTGAATAATTTCTTCTTGTTCCGGAACCGACAGTCCGTGCTGGTATTCGTATGCCCCAATGTCGGGTAACGCACCGCTGATGCGCGGATTTCCTGCCAGATCGGCAACCGGGTAATACGTCCAGTCCGTGATTATCAGGCCTTTATCGATGCACGGTGAATCCGGGAATAATCCGAATGGATGAGGAATTGTTTCCTGAAATCCCGGCAAGGTATCGATGTTGTTTTCATATGGCGACTGCAGACTTCCTGCGCCGGTTCCTGAAAATGCCTCACGTCCTCCCCGGATGTTGCAGTTGTAAAAAGCCGGCGCTGATGCCAGATCCCAAATATAAACTTCCTGGCCTTCCGGTGCTGTATTGTTGTATAATATGGTGTTAACGGAAACTGGAGAAGCACCTTCGTTACAGTACATTCCGCCTCCGTATGCTTCGGAGTAATTTGCTGTAATCGTATTGTGCAGATACATAGGCGATGCTTCTATGCTTGCAATGGCACCCCCGAAAAACCGCGAGCCGTTTCCGGTAAACAGGCAGCCGGCCACCGGTAGAAGCGGAGCCGAGCGCATATACCCCAGAGCTCCTCCCAGTCCGCTCCTGTTATTTGTGAAAATACTTTCTGCAACCAGAACATCCGAATATTCCAGTGACAATGCGCCCCCAATACCGGTGGAGTTGTTGTCGGAAAACCGGCATAAGCGGATTTCACCCCACGTGCTGATCAGGCAAACGGCACCCCCGTAACCGTATGGAGGACCCTCCTGACCGCAGGTGTTGTTTTCAAATTCGCAATTGATAAACGATATATGACTGTTGTTCACAAAGATAGCACCTCCCCAGTCAAATGCATGGTTGTTCCGGAAACTGCAGTTTGTGAACCTCACCCTTTCACGGGAATCCAGTTTGATAATGCCTCCGTTCAGAAACGAAGAGGCTCCGGTCGTTTTACCATGGCTGAATACGCAGTTTTCAAGCACAACGGAGTCGATTCCGCTGTTCGTGCCGTCTATTATCAGTCCGCCCCATCCTCCGCGGTCTGAATTATAATCGGAGAACCCACTGGTATCGGCGACCCCGAAGAAAATGGGTTCTTCAACAGTGCCCCGTGCGGTCAGACTTCCCCGGATATCCATGGAATAGTAACGGTTCGCCAGCACAAATCTGCAATTGCTCAGGTCGAGCATTTCATGCAGTGGAACGCTGACGTTACCTACGATAAGTAAAGTGTCGGCTACCGGAGCTCCTGTAAGTATGCCCTGAACTTCAATGGTTTGCGCGGTGGTTAACCCGGAATATACCAGCATCAGCAGTACGGAATTAACTATTAGCATGCGTTTGATTAATTTCATCCGGACGTTTGTTTTTTATAATTACTTATTCGCGGGCTGCAGTTTGGATTATATCACTGAAGAAGCCTTCAGCAGTTTCAAACGTACGTGATTTTTTAATAATGGACAAATCCTGTTTTAATACAGAGAAAGAGTTTTAGGGTAAATATCCGTCGAATTTCAGAAAGCCTTCGGAACGACGTGCTGACCGCTGTATTTTAAGTGAATCGGATCCGGAATCCATTGACGCATAAGCAATACCCGGAAGGTAAACGCCTTATCGATAGGTTTTGCTTCCTGTTATTATTTTTTTTACCCGATATTATTGGTGGTTTTTGATTAAAATTCCGTGTAAACGCTTGTGAAGCCAGAAAAATGCCGTATTTTTGACTCTTATTCAAGACTGAATTCTGAAGCGACCGCTTTAAGTATGTAAATATTTTTTACTAATTAAGTCCTTTAGGTTCAGTTGCTCCCAAACCCCTGCAATTCAGCTGGTAGTCTTGTTTAATCCGGATACCGGCTTAGAGTATTTTTTTTAAGTCAGATTTTTTTTAATTTTATAACAGAATCAGTTAACTTATTGATAATGTGGGTAAAAGGGAGAGGTGTCTGCGTTGGTTTTTCTCGGAATCTCTAGGTAAACAGGCATTTTGATAAAAAAATGGCATGTTTACAGGTTACTTTTCACCGCTTGGTCAATAAACTAACTGATTAGCCAGGCTTGCCGGGCAACCGGTGTAATATTTGGAACAACAGCCTACTATTGCATGAAACTAACCGACGCCTACTTTCCTTACAGCTTTCCGGCCGAATTGGGTAAATGTGTTATTTGCCCCAGGGAGTGCGGAGCCGACCGTCTCTCAGGAGCGGTTGGCAAATGCGGAGCCGGTGCTTTACCGGGTGTAAGTTCCGTATGCCTCCATATGGGTGAAGAGCCGGTTATCGGAGGCGAATCAGGCGTTTGTAATGTGTTTTTTACCCATTGTAACCTCAGGTGCAGTTATTGTCAGAATTGTCAGATAAGCGATAAAATGGCTGTACCGGATCCGGGATTTCAATCCCTTCCGGCTGTTGCCGATGCCATTTGCTCCATTCTGAATACCGGATGCAATACCCTTGGTTTTGTATCTCCTTCACATATGATACCCCAGATGCTCTTGATCATCAAAGCAGTGCACGACAGAGGGAAGAAGCCGGTAATTGTTTATAACACAAATGCATACGATAAAGTTGATATACTTAAATCCCTCGAAGGTGTCGTGGATGTTTACCTTCCGGATCTGAAATACATGGACGATTCTCTGGGATCCCTGCTGTCGGACGTTCCGGATTATGCAAGCGTTGCAACCCTTGCTCTGAAAGAGATGTACCGGCAAAAAGGATCTGCGTTGATAACAAGCCTCGATGGCAAGGCCGAAAGCGGTATGGTTGTCAGGCATCTTGTTTTGCCGGGATTTATCAAGAACAGCACGGATGTGCTCGGTTTTCTTGCTTCGGAACTCTCGCCCAGAATACATCTTTCGCTGATGGCTCAGTATCACCCCATGCCAAAAGTAGCGTTTCATCCAAGTCTCGGACGAAAGCTTTCTGAAGCAGAATACGGAGAGGTTGTCGACGAAATGGAACGTATCGGCTTCTTCAACGGCTGGATCCAGGAACTGGAAAGCAGCAGTCATTACCTGCCAGACTTCAATCGCGACCATCCCTTTGTGGAAAATATAGAAATCGTTAATAATCAATAATTTGCGGCTAAGGAAAATCACCGGTAAAATGCTTTCTGCTCTGGCAATGATGTCAGCACTTTTTCTGCTGACGCCTTCCGGAGCCGGAGCCGATGCCGTTTCCGACAGTCTGAAGACCGTTCTTGAAAAGACTTCCGATACGGTGGATCGCGCCGCGGTTGTGAAACAGTTGTACCGGCAAGCCTTTGAATCCGCAGATTATGCTGCAGCCATTGGCTATCTTAAGCAGGAATCGGAGCTTAGAGCCGGAATCCCGGATTCGGTAGGATGGGCAAATGCTCAGTATAATATGGGCATGATCTACGGGATGATCCGCAATTTTGATAAAGCTGCCGAACATTGCCTTAAAGCCCTCGGTTATTTTGAGCGAAACCGGCTGTATACCGAAGTTGCCAATACATGCATCAACCTGGGATTTATATACAACGAATCACGTGATCCCGATCGGGCGTATTCATACTACGAAAAGGCACTTGGCATTTTTAAGGAACTGGAGAGCCAGCAGGGTCTTGAAGCATCCTATCTTAATATAGGTGTGCTGCGCGACAAGGATCTTGTGGAAGGAAGCAGTCAGGCGGAGCGAAGGTCACAGCGTGGAGGTATACACAACCCGTCACTCATCGTAATTTATACGAGTATGGGTAAAATCAACCTTGACCGTAACGATTACATAAATGCTGGAATTCTTCTGAATCAGGCACTTGATTTGGCTTCGCAAACCGGGGATAAGCAGTATGAAGCCGTGATTCGCGTATCGCTCGGGTCGGTCTTTCTGGCTTCAGGACAGAAAGCGGAAGCACTGAAAATGGCAGAATTGGGACTTGAATTAGCAAAAGAATTCAGAATAAATAATGTAATGCTGGATGCCTATGCAGGGCTGGCGAAAATATCCATGGCTCTTAACCTTCCTGTCAAGGCCTATGCCTACCTCGAACAATACACCCAGCTCAAAGACAGTCTGTATAATCTGGAGCAAGCCCGAATGCTGAATCACGCCCAGGCCAGGTTCGAGGCCGGACGCCGGGAGCTCGACAGCGAACGCCTGCTGCGTGAAAACCTGGAACAAGCCCTATTGCTCGAACGAAACCGCAAATCCCAGACAGCACTTATTGTTACTGTAATTTTTATTGTAATTCTGCTGGCGCTTTTCTTCCGCCGGTTCAATACAAAATCCTCGACAGCAAACAATCTGGAAGAGAAGAACCGGCTTATTGAAGCGCAAAAGACGGAACTAGAACAACTTATTCAAACCAAAGACCGGTTTCTGTCGATCATTGCGCACGACCTGAAAAATCCCTTCACCTCCCTTCTCGGGTTTGCTGATCTGGCGTACAATGAGTTTGATGAAATCACCGATGCTGAAAAACGATCGTACCTGGGAATAATCCGCCAGTCGAGCCAGCATATTTATTCGCTGTTGGATAATCTGCTTACCTGGTCAAGGGCTCAGTCGGGCCGTATCGATTTTAAACCCGAACCGGTTGATTTGTCCGAGATCGTTGAAACGTCCATTGATGTGGTAAGAACATCGGCCGATAATAAGCAGATATCATTGTATACCGATTTTACCCGTGATGTTAACGTGATGGCCGATAAAAATATGCTCTTTACCATTTTGCGGAATCTGCTGAGCAATGCCATAAAATTCACTCCGGCCGGCGGCTCGGTAACCGTAAGCTGCAATTGCAGCAATGGCAAGGCAGAGGTCAGTGTCAGCGATACCGGTGTGGGTATGTCGGATGAAGAGATGTCGAGACTGTTCAAGATCGATGGTAACCTAAAAAATACAGGTACCAATAATGAAACGGGCACCGGACTCGGGCTCATCCTTTGTCAGGAATTCATGAACCTGCACAAGTCAAAAATCGTTGCCAGAAGCACTGCTGGGAAGGGCAGTACCTTCAGCTTCACTCTTGATGTGGTTCCCAAATAATTATCCATTCTTTTCGTATGATCCGTTTTCAGCATCCTTAGGCGGATTTTCACGGCCTGTTGCGGGTGATAAAAAAAACAGGAGTACAATCCCCCTGTTTTTCCATCAATTTCCCGTATGGGTCTCCGAATATTCCGGTGTTTGCCGTTTCATAAAATTTAGAAGGGTAAATCATTAGTGGTCTCATCCTGAAACGTATCGGTTTGCCGGCTGTCCGGCAATTCTCCTGTAGTTGAGGTTTGGGCAGCTGCGGCAATACTTTCCATTCGCCATGCTTCCAGGTTGGTGAAATAATTAACGCTTCCGTCTTTTTCCCAGCGGCGTCCCCTCAGGTTGAACCAAACCTTGACCTCCTGTCCGATGGTGTAGGCATCAACAAGTGTACAGCGATCCTGGGTGAGCTGGAATTTTAGCATTTCAGAATAGGAAGAAGTGGGATTTTCACGGTATTCAATAACGAATTCCCGTTTTCTGAACTTGTCAGAAACAGTTTGGATGTCAAACTTTTCGATTAGTTTTCCTGTAATTTCAAAAGCCATTGTAAAAAGAGTATAAAGTTGATTAATATGGAATTTTACGGTCAGAAGCCGACCAGTTATTAAAAACCTTTAATGCTTCGGTACGCAGGAACTGTTCGGCAGGGATCCGTCGTTTTGCAGGTTCCACCTTGATTTCATCATAAATGAAATCGTCGTCAAACCCTGCATTTGCGGCATCGCTGCGTCCGGCGGCATAAAAAATCCTGTCGGGGCGGGCCCAGTAGATGGCTCCCAGGCACATAGGACAGGGCTCGCACGAGCAGTAAATTTCACAACCATCGATCTGGAATGTGCCAATCGTTGCACATGCATTTCTTATTGCCACTATTTCAGCATGAGCCGTAGGATCGTTGTTAAGGGTTACCAGGTTGCTTCCGCGGCCAATTATTTTACCATCTTTAACAACCACAGCACCAAAGGGACCGCCATGGCCGGTAACGATGTTCTCTTCTGCAAGTCTTATGGCTTCAGCCATAAATTCTTTTTGTCGGTCAGTCATCCGCAATTTATTGTTTCCAGGATCCTTTCCGTCCTGGCTGCCTAAGTGCTTCTTTCAGCAGAGCCAGATACTGACTCCTGGGAATGGTAATGGCGCCAAGGCTTAGCAGGTGGGCCGTGCTTAACTGGGCATCAATAAACAGGAAATTCCATGCCGAAAGTTCTTTGCAAAGATAATACAGAGCAGCTTTCGAAGCATCGGTTTCCAGATGAAACATTGATTCACCAAAAAAAGCTGTTCCCAGCGACACTCCATAAAGCCCTCCGGCCAGGCGTTGCCCGTTCCAGACCTCCACCGAATGGGCATACCCTTCCCTGTGCAGGCGAATGTAGGCATCTATCATGCCCGGGATAATCCAGGTACCGTTATCTTCCTTTCGTTTTATATATGCGCAATGATGGATAACTTGCTCAAAATCTGAATCGAACGTAAAACGAAACTGGTTTTTCCGAAGTCTTTGCCTTAGGCTCGCCGATACTTTAAATTCGGATGGTCTGAACAGGCAACGGTTGAGAGGCGAATACCAGAGTATGGGCGTACGTTCATCATACCAGGGAAAAATGCCGTTGCTGTAAGCTTTTACCAAACGGTCAACGCTAAGGTCTCCGCCTGCAGCAAGCAGTCCGTCGGCCCGGCTCATGCTTACCGGAGGAAATTCATCGCCTTGTCGGAGGTATGGCACTCGTTTGTTATCGACCATTTGATACCGGTTATTCGGGTTAAAATTACACTATTCTCCTTTTGGGATGGCTGCTGATTTATTAAAAGAAGCAGTTTGCAATGGCAAAAAAAAGCCGGTCGATTTGACCGGCTTCCTTTAACCAAAGATGTTTATGCATTCTCTTTTTCAAAGTCGTGCATGCAGGCGATAAGTGCTTCAACACTTTCTTTGGGAAGTGCATTATAGGTAGAAGCCCTGAAGCCTCCGACCGAACGGTGACCTTTAATACCAACCATTCCGCGTGATTTTGCAAATTCCATGAAAGCTTCTTCCTTATCCTTATACTGCTCTTTCATAACAAAGCAGATATTCATTAGTGAGCGTGAATCTTTTTCGGCCGTTCCAACAAACATCTTGCTGTTGTCGATGGCATTGTAAAGCAGGTCGGCTTTCTCAATATTCATTTTTTCAACATGTTTTATTTACGTCACAAAGATAAATTAAACAAGGTAATATGCAATGCAAAGTACCAATGAATTTCTTTATTTTAATTTTATTTAACACTGTAACCCTGCCTGACGATATCCTCGCCTACTCCTCGTAAAAATGCGGCATTTAGAGTGTATGCTTCGTTCTTCAAAACGGATTATGAATCGATTGTCTGCGGAATTCCTATTGTTGTTTTACTCTTTTATA
>JALHHH010000039.1 GCA_022837485.1 Bacteroidales bacterium | reverse complement strand
TCCACAAGCGAACCTCCGGGTGTCATTACGGTGCACCAGCTACCGGTCGATCTGACAACAACACCGCTGCTAACCTTCATAGGCTGTCGTTATAAATCATCCGGCCTTGATTAATTTTGCCGGACTTATGCAAAAGTAATAAAATCGGCTCTCCGCGCCCTTGCATGGGTTATTAATGCAAACAACTCTTACGGCCGGTATTGAAAAAAAACGAATAACTTCCCGGATAATTTGCGACCCATAAAATATATAATCTGCATCCACTGTCAACATTTTCAGTGTATTAACACAAATTTCAAAGCGGCAATTTTTTCTAAAACCATCTCGATTCTATTATATCAAATTAAGAAAAATATACCCGAAAGAAAATAAAATGCTTTTATCTCCCTATATTTGCCTTGCGATGCAGAACCGGGCATGAACGCTTCCTGCGAACACGACCCGGTTTTGGATAGAAATTCATCAGGATACGCTTTATAAACATAGTGCCTTATACTTCTCCTTTAATAACATAACCTGGTCAGAAATGGAAAAAATTATCGGATTATTGATTTCTCCCGTCGTATTCCTGCTGTTGTTTCTCTATTTACGTTTCAAGTATCCCAATGGAGATTTCAGGTTATTTTTCAGGGCATTCATCTATGGCATCCTGCTTTTTATTCCGGTAATTCTGGCCGAATTCCTGGCCCGATACCTGAACATCGACGGAGGCAGAAGTTTGCGAAGAATCGTTGTATATTCCTTTGTTTTCGTAGCTTTTGTTCATGAAACCGGCAAATTTCTGCTGCTTCATTTCAGCATCATGCGGAGTAAACTTTTCAAGGGCTCTACCGATGGCATCATTTATACTGCAGCCATCGGTCTGGGATTAAGCACGCTTTATTCACCATTCATTGTGTTATACGGCGATCAATCCTGTTGCCTCGGCTTATACGGAATTACATTTGGATTTATGACGGTTATGCTTGCCGTTATTCTGGGCTTCTTTACCGGAATGGGAAAAATGAGAAACAACCGCTTTATCGACTCCATGACCGGGTTGTTTGCAGCAACATTTTTTCATGGAATATACCGCTTTACCCTTCAGGGCAACGACATGTTTTTCTTTGCCGTTTTTATGGGAGGTACTTTGCTGATTTCCTTCATCCTTATGGGCCGCAGTCTGATGAACAAATCCGATTCAGAATAAGCGATAGATTTTCCCGGGAAGGCTTTTCACTATCCCCTCAAATTCAAGATTAAGCAAAGCAGCTGCTACTTTACTGGCCTGGACACCGGTGCTGAGACAAATTTTATCCATACTGCATTCCCCAAATTCTTTCAGAATGGAAATTACTGCCTCTTCATCGGCCGTCAACTGAACAAACAGATTGCGCTGAATACCTGCAGAAGGCACAGCAGGGGAATCCCAGCCCATGATATACATCACATCTGCTGCAGATTGAACCAATGCAGCCCGGTTGGTTTTAATCAGATTATTGCAGCCTTCCGAAAACGGATCGCCCACTCTTCCGGGTACTGCAAACACATCCCTGTTGTAGGAATTTGCAATATCGGCCGTAATAAGTGCTCCGCCTTTTACACCGGCTTCCACAACGATGGTAGCATCAGCAAGTCCGGCAATGATACGGTTTCGCTTCGGAAAATTCTCGCGATCGGGAATGGTACCGTTCAAAAATTCGGTCAACAGCCCGCCCTGATTCAGCATACGCCGGGCAAGCATTTCGTTGGCAGGCGGATATACCCTGTCGAGGCCATGAGCAAGCACTCCAACCGTCATCAACCCCTCATCAAGTGCAACTTTGTGAGCTCGGGTATCAATCCCGTAAGCCAGCCCGCTTACCACCAGCACATCCAGCTCCTTTAATCCGGCAATCAGGTTCCGGCAAATCTCCCGCCCGTATTCGGTTGCCTTTCTGGTTCCAACTATACTGACTATCCTGGATGCATTCAGGTCAGCATTACCAATGAAATAAAGCATAACCGGACTGTCGATGCAATGCCTGAGCCGCGCAGGATAATCACTGCCGGTAAAAAAAAAGGCATTTACATCGTGTTTCTTTATAAACTCCAGCTCCTCCGCCGCCCGGTCAATAACACTTCTGTTGGATATTATAAGATCAACCGTTTGCTGTCCCATACCAGGTATACGCAGCAAACTACCTGCTTTTTCATGAAAAACAGCGGCAGCACTTCCTGTATGTGAAACGAGTTTGCGGGCATTTATATCACCCACACCAGGCAACAGGGTAAGCGCAATTTGATAAACGAGTTCGTCAGAGTACATAAAGCAGTCAGAGCAGTTTTGTAAATAAAAAGTTCAATTGATTGTTTTGCAACGTAATGAGCCATCGGGCATCAAGCAAAAGCCGGAAGGAAACGGAACGGTGAAATTAATAAATTCCCGCTGCAAACCGGTCCGGTCAATCAATTTCCTTTTAATATTTTTTACAATCGTTCCCGGATAGTAAACGGCATCGTTTTAACGTGTTTATGCAAAAACGCTGCCCTCAGAGCGAATTGCCCGGGTGTTTTTTTATTAAGTTTGCATGAACGATAACCGCTTTATGCAGTCAAAAGACACCAAAAAACCCGGAATTCTGATTTGTCCGCTCGACTGGGGGCTGGGTCATGCTGCCCGCTGTATACCCGTTATTCATCAACTTACCAAAGCCGGAGCCAGGGTTGTAATCGGAGCCGGCGGAGCCGGACTCGAACTGCTGAGAGCCGAATTCCCCGGACTGGAATTCATCCTGATGCCGGGCTATAACATCAGCTACAGCCGGAGATTTCCGCTTGGAATTATTCTATTGCTGCAAGTACCGCGTATCCTGTTCCATATAATCATGGAACACCGTTCCATCGGGCATTTGGTTCGCAAACATGACATAAGGATTGTTATTTCCGACAATCGCTACGGTTTATGGACAAAACATGCTTACTGTGTTTTCATTACGCATCAGGTCAACATTATACCACCTCCCTTCCTGAATTTTACCGAATCGCTCCTCGCCCGTTTTGTACGTTTTATATTAAAACGGTATCGGGAGGTTTGGATACCCGATGCCGTCGGAATTTATAACCTTTCGGGAAGGTTATCGCACGGAAAAGACCTGCCGCCGAACGTAAAATTCACAGGTCCGCTCAGCCGCTTCGAGCTCACGGAGCCGTCAGATGAACCGATGCAGAATTACGATATCCTCGCTGTCATTTCAGGTCCCGAACCACAGCGCAGCGCTTTTGAAGAAACGCTGCTTCGGCTTCTTCCGGATACAAATTGCAAATGCCTTATTGTCCGGGGAATCCCCGGCCATACAAAAATTCAGATAGTTAATACCGGTATACATATTACCGGCCACCTTCCGGCTGCTGTTTTAGGAGCAATCCTGAAAAACAATCCATTGGTAATCAGCCGTTCTGGATATTCTACCATAATGGATCTGGCTTTTACAGGAAATAAAGCCGTACTCGTTGCCACTCCCGGCCAAACCGAACAAGAATACCTTGCCCGGCGCATGGACGACCTTAATCTGTTCGCCTGCTGGGATGGGAAAGACGATTCTTTTTCCGATGCACTGAAGAAATCCCGCCAATACTCCGGCATTGTTCCCGGAAGCATACCATCCGAATGCAGCGAAACTTGCAAAGAACTGCTCAAAACAACCGGAATACCCTTATAAATACTCCGGATTACCGGCTCCGGCATTATTATGTACTTTTGCAAAACCAAAACTCTAAAAAATGATACTGAATCAGATAATGTGGGATGTAAGTCCGGTAATTTTCAAACTTGGCAGCCTCCAGATCAGGTGGTACGGACTGTTCTTCGCCCTGGCATTCTACCTGGGGTATGTTATACTTGAGAAACAGGTATTTAAACGTGAAAACCTGCCGGTAAAGCTGCTCGACAGCCTTGCAACCTACGTGGTTATTGCTACGGTTATCGGAGCACGCCTGGGCCACATTCTGTTCTACCAGCCAATGGATTACCTTACCGATCCGATCAGCATACTTAAGATCTGGGAAGGCGGACTTGCCAGTCATGGCGCTGCCATCGGAATCCTGATCGCTATATGGATGTTTACCCGCAAATCCGGTAAGTCGTTTCTCTGGACACTCGACAGGCTGGTAATAGTAGTTGCGCTCGGAGGCTTCTTTATCCGTTTGGGTAACCTGATGAACAGCGAGATTTACGGACACATCACATCTCTCCCCTGGGGCTTCGTTTTCGTGCGCGACGGCCAGGCCGACCCGCGTCACCCTACCCAGATCTATGAAGCACTCTCCTATCTGATCCTTTTCGCTGCTCTGCTCGTCTATTACAAACGAAACTATAAAACAATGAAGGAGGGCTTTATCTTTGGCATTTTCCTCATCGTACTTTTTGGCGTAAGAATCCTGATTGAATTCCTGAAGGAACCACAGGTAGCCTTCGAACAAACCATGACGCTGAATATGGGCCAGTGGCTGAGTATTCCGTTCGTGCTTGCCGGCTTGTATTTATTGTGGCGCACCTCGAGTAAAAAATAACAAGCTGTCATTAAGCCGGAGATTTCCAGCATTGCTTTTTCCGAAATCCGAAGACTTACACAGAAGCGAATTGAACAGAAGGAACGTGATTTCCGTTCCGGCTATTAATAATTCAGATACCCCTCAAAACAAACGCCGGCAGTTATGTAACGCCGGCGTTTGTTTTTTCTAAAGGAATCCTAAGATTAATTGAAGATCTCTTTCAGATCATCCGGAATCATCATTTTCGCTTTAAACTCTTCGAGCAGCTGTCGTTGTCCGTATTGTTCGGCCCAGTCCCAGATGCGGGAGAGCACGGCGTACGACTGCATTGAATCTTCGTGGTAGAAGGATGCAAATGCAGGACTAACCGAGTTGTAATAATTCAGGTTTTCGATGTAGATCGTTGCCATAGTGCGGATAAATGAATTCCCTTTTTCAATTTCACCTGCTTTGTAATACACTTCACCCATAGGCAGCATGTAATAGTCGAAGGTAATCTTGTTGTTTGGGAATACTTCCTGGCAGCGGTCGAGTACGGCAACGGCTTCGGCATTTTTGCCTTTCCGCTGCAGAGCCTGAGCCAGACGCAGGTAATTCTGCTTCGGCATCATGGAATTCCGGTAGCTTTCGCGATCCACGTAAATACCGGGCTGATTCAGATTGCCCCACTTGCATTTGTTCATCAGGATATCGTACGATGCTTCCGAATCAACGCCTCCAAGTCCCGGTACATAATCTTCCGCCGGAACAGGGATGAACTTGTAAACAACGCCAGTCTGATGACAATACTTATCGATATCCAGCACCTTGCTTACGCTCGAAGGGCTTGCAAAATAAAGCGGCCTCTCCCAGTTGCTGGTGGCCAGAAAATCGAGCAGCATCAGGTCGTTTTTATAGAGGTAATTCGACCTGACATCCCATTCAATAACCGGGACAACTTGACTGGCCATGTATTCCGGAACAATTCCGCTTTGTACGGCTTTGGCGGAATCAACCGTCAGCTTAAGCTTCCTGGTGGGGAAGTAATTGATTCTCTCTCCGCTGTTAAGGGTAACCTTGCTTCGTGCCGATTCGTCGGCAATGAAGTTAATCAGATCTTTCAGCTCTACCCTTTCGGTGATTTCTCCGCGGCTGAAATAAGGTATATATTCATTGATGCCTTTATTATACTGGTCCGGGGTAAGTGTAAACGTCAGAGGCTCCGAATCGTAAATCTTACGTGCCAGCTGATGTACATACCAGTCGCCCGACGACAGCATGTAGTTTACCACCCGGATATCGGTTCGTATGCCTTCCACTTCCTGGGCATACCATAAGGGGAAAGTATCGTTATCGCCGTTTGTAATAAGGATTGCATTCGGGGCGCAGGAGTTGAGGTAGTTCGCTGCAAAATCGCGGGCAGGATATTTACCAGAACGATCGTGATCGTCCCAGTTTTCGGCAGCCATGATTCCGGGCACCAGGATCAGGCACACGGCAGTAACGCCGGTAGCTGCTGCAAGGTGACCCTTTTTCAGCCTCCTGGTCACAGCATCGTAGAGTGAAAGAACTCCCAACCCGATCCATATGGCAAATGCATAAAAGGATCCGGCATAAGCGTAGTCCCTTTCGCGGGGCTGGAAAGGTGTTTGGTTCAGATAAAGCACGATGGCTATCCCGGTCATAAAGAACAGCAGGGTTACCACCAGCCCGTCCCTGTAATTCTTCGTAAAATGATAGAGCATACCTATGACACCAAGAATAAGGGGAAGCAGATAATAGGTATTCCTTGCCGGGCTCTGCATGCTTTGTGGCAGGTCGGTCTGCTTACCGAGCCTTAACTCATCCAGAAATTTGATACCGCTGATCCAGTTTCCGTTGGAGATGCCACCGTGGCCTTCCACATCGTTCTGGCGACCGGCAAAATTCCACATAAAATAGCGAAAATACATATGTCCCATCTGATACCGGAATAAGAACCGCATATTCTCTGAAAAAGTGGGCCGGATAAGCGTTTCGGGTTCTCCGCTGTTGTTAATTGCATTAATGGGCACCCCTTTTACTTTCCCCCAACTCTGGTAAGCTTTCACGTGATTATCCTGTGAGCTGTACATTCGGGGAAAAATGGTTTCAAAGCGGCTGTCGTAATTGGCGATGGATTTACGGCGCGAATCGGTTACCACATACTTTCCGGATTTCTTGTCGCGAACGTACACCGGGGTTCCGTCGCTGTAGGGATTCTGGGGATCGAGGGGTGCGGAATAATACTGCCCCTGAAACAACGGCCACGTACCATACTGTTCACGGTTCAGGTACGAGAGCAGACTGATGGCATCGTCCGGGTTGTTTTCGTTGATCGGTGTATTGGTGTTCGCCCTGATAACCAGCATCAGGAAAGAAGAATAACCGATCAGGATAAACGTGAGAGCCAGAAGTGCGGTATTGGCAATAAGCCTCCCCTTACGCTGCGTGTAGAGGAGTCCGAAAACCAAACCTGCAACTATCAGAGCAAAATAGATAAGGATCCCGGAATTGAATGGCAGACCGATTGTATTCACAAACATCAGCTCGAACCTCGCAGCAACATCCACTACCCCCGGTATGATGATGTACATAATAACGGCCAGTAACAGCACCGATACCAGGCCTGTAACGATAATCCCTTTTTTGGTTGGCTGGTATTTCTTAAAGTAGTAAATAAACGCAATAGCAGGGATAGCCAGGAGGTTAAGCAAATGCACCCCAATGGAAAGACCTATCAGATAAGCTATAAAAACGATCCACCGGATGCTGTGTTTCTGTTCGGCATTGTCTTCCCACTTCAGCATTGCCCAGAAAACAATGGCAGTAAAGAAGGAAGACATGGCATAAACCTCACCCTCAACAGCAGAAAACCAGAAAGAATCGGAGAAGGTGTAAGCCAGGGCACCTACCAGGCCGCTTCCCATTATCACGACGAGCTTTGTTTGACTCATTTCGCCGTCGTTTGAAAGCACTTTGCGGGCAAAATGGGTAATCGTCCAGAAAAGAAAAAGAATGGTAAAGGCACTTACAAGACCCGACATAAAGTTAACCATCAGGGCTACGTTTTCGGTATTACCGAATGCAAACAGTGAAAAGAACCGGCCAGCCATCTGAAAGAGCGGTGCTCCGGGAGGGTGCCCAACCTGCAGCTTGTAGGCTGTAGATATATATTCACCGCAATCCCACCAGCTTGCTGTAGGCTCAAGGGTAAGTGTGTAAACAACAAGGGCTGCCAGAAAGCTGAACCAGCCGACCATGTTGTTAATTTTCCTGTAATTATCCATCCTGACGAATTATGAAGTGAAAATACGTTAATGCTCCAAAGCTGAAATTAACAAACTGCCTGCTTTTCAGCAAATAACGGAAAAACAAACCGTTTTGTAACCTTGTTTCCGGAAGCGCAGCGAAGTTAGTGATTTTGTATGAAATCATTGACAGTAACTTTTTGCATTTCGAACCTTTCAAATGCATTTAGCTTATGAAACCGGCACTATTTCATTCGCAAAGCAACCATGGTGCTTTAAAACAACCATCCCGTAACCTCATAATGCAATTCACAAGCACCCCGCTCTCCTTGTATAAAAGAATCCCCGCCAAGCTGTTATTTCCGGTATGAGTATGTCTCAAACACCTGGCAACAATACAATTAAAGCCTTATAAACGCAAGCGTTCAAGGGTATATTATCGTGTAATAATTTTTCAAATAAAAATATTTTATTGAATCAAAAAAAATGTCTATTTTTGCAGACCTTTTAAAGGATGATTGTCCGATGGTGTAAAGGCAGCACAAGAGATTTTGGTTCTCTTGGTCTAGGTTCGAATCCTGGTCGGACAACGGATGGAAACAATCACCCCGCTGCGGTTTTCCGCGCGTACTCATTGGTGAAACGAAGTTGAGGGGACTGCTGTCCCCTCTTTTATTACAAAAAAAAAGATGATCGATCGATTGGCAATACAGCAGGAAGTGGAGCAAATGCTCGAAGGGACCGATAAATTTGTGGTTGACGTGAGAGTAAAATCTGGTAACCGCATTACCGTTCTGCTCGACAGCGATACCAGCATAACCATTGACGACTGCGTTGCCGTTACTCGGCGCATAGAATCGGTATTTAACCGCGAAACGGAAGATTACGATCTTACCGTTTCTTCTGCAGGAATAGACCAGCCTTACCGTAAAACCAGACAATACATAAAAAACGTAGGCAGAGAGGTGGAAGTAACACTGACCGATGGAACGGTAATAAAAGGAAAGCTCATCGCAGCCGACGATTCAGCAGTTACCATCGAAACGCGTACCAAAGTTAAGAAAACAGAAACCGTTGAAAACCACGAAATTCCTTACAGCGGCATCAAACAAACCAAAGAAGTCATCTCCTTTAAATAAAAGTCACACCCGTTCAACAGAATAGTAAACCAAAATGGAACACATCAATTTAGTTGAAACCTTCTCCGAATTCAAGGAGTTCAAGAACATCGACCGCGAAACCATGATGCGCATCATTGAAGATGTGTTCAGGCATATGCTTATTAAAAAGTACGGTTCGGATGAGAACTTCAGCGTCATCGTGAACATCGACAAGGGTGACCTCGAAATCTGGCGCAACAGGGAAATTGTTGAAGACAATGACGTGGAGGATGACAACAAACAGATTGCTTATTCGGAAGCCATCAAAATTGAACCCGATTTCGAAGTTGGCGAAGAGGTTTCGGAAGAAATCCGGATGAAAGATTTCGGAAGGCGGGAAATCCTGACGATCCGACAGAATCTGATGTCGAAAATACAGGAATACGAAAAAGACAATATTTTCAAAAAATACAAGGAGAAGATCGGCGAAATCATAACCGGAGAAGTTTACCAGGTTTGGAAAAAAGAGATTCTGGTACTCGACGACGAGTACATTGAGTTGACCCTCCCGCGTTCGGAGCAGATCCCCAGCGATTTCTACCGCAAGGGAGACACCATCAGAGCCGTTGTTTCAAAGGTTGATATGCGCAACAATACCCCGGTGATAGTGCTTTCACGTACCTCGCCCGCATTCCTTGAGCGACTCTTCGAATCGGAAGTTCCCGAAGTCTACGACGGACTCATAACCATCCGAAACATCGTAAGGGTTCCGGGAGAACGCGCAAAAATCGCCGTTGAAAGTTACGACGACCGCATCGACCCGGTTGGTGCTTGCGTAGGTATGAAAGGATCCCGTATCCATGGCATCGTACGGGAGCTTCGCAACGAAAACATCGACGTTATCAACTTCACTTCCAACCCTTCGCTATACATTACTCGTGCTCTCAGCCCAGCTAAGATCAGCTCAATCAGCATCAATGAAGCCGAAAAAAGAGCCGATGTTTACATGAAACCCGACCAGGTTTCGCTTGCGATCGGCAAAGGCGGCTACAACATCAAACTTGCCAGCCGTTTGACAGGATACGAAATTGACGTTTACCGCGATTCGGATGTGGATAATGAAGATGTGGATCTTCAGGAATTTACCGATGAAATCGATCAGTGGATCATCGATGAACTGAAAACCATCGGATGCGATACAGCCCGCAGTGTTCTCGATTTAAGCGTTGAGGAACTGGTTAACAGAACCGACCTTGAGGAAGAGACAATCCGGGAAGTGGTAAGAATCCTGAGAGCAGAATTTGAATAATCCCGGTATACCGGAAAACTCAGTTAAAAACAGTTATTTACGGAACTCGCGGCGCTTGGACAACATAATTAGCTTATTTTTACAGCAAATCCGCGGCAGGAAGCGGAATTTAACAGCAGAACAGAATATGTCAGAAGTAACTAAGACCATACGACTTGGTAAAGCAGCACAGGAGTTTAATGTGGGTATGAATACCATTGTCGAATTCCTTCACAAAAAAGGAATTAAGATCGACAATAATGCCAACACGAAACTTTCTCCTGATGCTTATGCCCTGCTGATGAAGGAGTATCAGTCAGAGAAAACCGTTAAGGAGGTCTCTAAAAAGATTGAGCTCGAATATACGCAGCACAAGACCATTACCATTTCGGACAAGCGTCAGGTACAGGACGAGGAGTTTGATTTCGAACCTGAATCCAATCGTGAAGATCTGTTCATCCGCAATGTTCCCATTGAAGCTGAAACCGTTTCAAAAACCAAAACTTCCCGGGAAGAAAAAACCGAACATCCGGCCAGTCCCCATGTAAGTGAAGCCTCCGCCCCTGCCCCGGAAGCAGCTGAAACAAAGACGGCCGAAAAAGAAGCCGAACCTGTTTCTGAAATTGCGAAAACCGCTCCGGAACCCGAAGCTGAAAAACCGGCTGAACCTGAACATGCTCCGGCTCCCGATGCAGAAGAGGCAACTAAAAAAATTCAGCCCGAAGCTGGTGAAGAAGACGCTAATGCAGAAGCAAAAGAAGAAACAGCCGGAACTGCCCCGGCCGGAGAAGCTGCCGATGCCACTGCTCAATCCGGAACTCTGAAGGTACTCGGGAAAATCGACCTCGATACCATTCACAAACCTTCACAGAAAAAGTCAAAGAAAAAAGAAACGCCAAAAGCGAAACCCGACAAACCTGTTACAGAAGCTGCTCCGGTTGAACAAGAGCCTTCAGCCATTGCTGAGACAGTATCACCGGTTATAGATAAGGAAGAAGTAAAACCAGCTCCGGCAGAACCTGTTCCGGCAGAAACCGAAGTTAAACCCGAAACTCCCGTTCCTGCAGAAAAAGAATCAAACTTCCTCAGGACGGAAGTAAGAAAACTCGAAGGCCCCACCATTTTGGGAACCATGAAGCTTCCGGAACCCCGGAAACCGGAACCCAAAAAGCCCGTTGCATCGTCTTCGGATGAGTCGATGAAGTCGAAGAAGAAAAAACGCAAACGCATTAAGAAAAGCGAAGGCACGCCGGCAGGTGAAGGCGTTACGGATACATCGGCAAATCAAACCGAAAGAGGAAGTGCTCCCCAGCGAAGCAGGCCTCCACGCGATAAAAAAGGCGGCCGTCGTGAAGCTCCGAAGGTGGAACTTACCCCGGAAGAAATCCAGAAGCAGATCAAGGAAACCCTTCAGCGTTTGAGTGCCGGAGGTAAATCAAAAGCTTCCAAACACCGTCGCGAAAAACGCAGCATGGCCAGCCAGATGATGGCAGAAGAAGCCATGAAGCGCGAAGAGGATCTCAAAACCATTACCGTTGCCGAATTTGTTACGGCCAACGAACTGGCTTCGCTTATGAATGTACCCGTGAACCAGATTATTTCAACCTGCCTGTCGCTCGGACTTTTTGTTTCCATCAATCAGCGCCTCGATGCGGAAACTATTGTTGTGGTTGCCGATGAGTTTGGATTTACCGTGAAGTTCGTAGGCCTGGAAGATGCTGAAGCCGCCATGGAAGCAGAAGAGGAAGACCTGCCGGAAGATCTTGAACCCCGCGCTCCCATCGTTACGGTAATGGGACACGTTGACCACGGAAAGACCTCGCTGCTCGACTATATCAGGCATAGTAACGTGATTGCCGGTGAAGCAGGCGGCATTACCCAGCATATCGGTGCTTACGAGGTGAAGCTGGAAAGCGGAAAGAAAATTACCTTCCTCGACACCCCAGGTCATGAAGCTTTTACAGCTATGCGTGCCCGCGGTGCAAAAATTACCGATATTGTAATCATCGTGATCGCAGCCGACGACACCGTTATGCCCCAGACCGTGGAAGCAATCAACCACGCGCAGGCTGCCGGTGTACCCATCGTATTTGCAATCAATAAAATTGATAAACCCAACGCCAATCCGGAAAAGATCAGGGAAGAGCTCTCAAAGCGCAATATTCTTGTAGAAGACTGGGGCGGCAAATATCAAAGTCAGGAAATTTCAGCAAAAAAGGGTTTAAATGTAGAGCTTTTGCTCGAAAAAGTATTGCTTGAAGCTGAAATGCTTGACCTGAAAGCCAATTCTAAAAAGCACGCTCATGGAACCATCCTTGAGTCATCGCTCGACAAGGGCCGTGGTTACGTTGCCAAAATTCTGGTTCAGGCCGGAACCCTCAGAACCGGCGACCTGGTAATGGCAGGTACTACCATAGGCAGGGTAAAGGCCATGTACAACGAAAGAAACCAATCCATAAAGGAAGCCGGACCAAGTACCCCCCTGCTTATGCTCGGCCTGAACGCAGCACCACAGGCCGGAGACACCTTCAAGGTAATGACCGACGAAAGGGATGCCAAAAATATCGTGGCAAAACGCCAGCAACTGCAGCGCGAACAGGGTATCCGTACACAAAAACACATTACCCTCGACGAAATCGGACGACGCATTGCTATCGGCGACTTCAAAGAGCTTAACATTATCGTTAAAGCCGACGTCGACGGTTCCGTGGAAGCACTCTCCGATTCATTACTGAAACTTTCAACCCAGGAAGTTCAGGTGAATATTATTCACAAATCGGTGGGAGCCATCACCGAAAGCGATGTTCTGCTTGCTTCAGCCTCCAATGCCGTTATCATCGGATTCCAGGTACGCCCCTCACTCGGCGCACGCAAACTCGCCGAGCAGGAGCAGATCGATATCCGGTCATACTCCATCATCTACACGGCAATCAACGAAATTAAAGCCGCTATCGAAGGTATGCTTTCACCGGATATTGAAGAAAAAATCGTGTGTAACCTCGAAGTCAGGGATACATTCAGGATTACAAAGGTGGGAACCATTGCCGGATGTATGGTCCTCGATGGCAAAATCCACCGGAATACCCGCATCCGTATCATTCGCGACGGCATCGTAATCTATACCGGTCACCTCGGCTCACTCAAACGTTTTAAAGACGATGTAAAAGAGGTTTCGGCCGGCTACGAATGTGGACTTAACATCGAGAATTTCAACGATATCAAGGTTAAAGATATTATTGAAGGATTCGAGGAAGTGGAAATAAAACGCAAACTCTAAGGTTTAGATAAACCTGTGATAACGAAAGAGAGGCTGCCCGGTTTAACGAACAGCCTCTCTCTTTATTTATGTAAAATTAATTCAGGAAGTTTTCCTTTGCCTGAAGATAATACTGGTATCGGGCTTCAACGTCTTTCCAGTTTATTATCTTGCCAAACGATTCAACGTAATCGGCACGCTTATTCTGGTATTTCAGATAATACGCATGTTCCCACACGTCAATTCCCAAAATGGGAAAACCACGCCGCTCCGAAGTATTCATAAGTGGATTGTCCTGATTGGCGGTTGAGGTAACAAATAATTCACCGGTTTTAAAATCCACCGCAAGCCAGGCCCAGCCGCTGCCAAACCTCGTTTTAGCCGCATCTGCAAAACGGGTAATAAAAGCTTCATAACTGCCAAATGCTTTTGTAATACCTTCTGCCAGTAGGCCAGCTGGTTGCAATCCACCACCAGGAGTAAGATTTTGCCAGTAAACTACATGGTTATAAAAACCTCCGCCATTGTTACGGACAGACACCGGTAATTCCGACATCTTATTGAATATCTCATAAATACTCAGTGCTTCCATCCCCGTTCCTTCAATGGCTTTGATAAAATTTGTGTAATACGCACGGTGATGCCTGTCGTAATGAATGGCCACCGTCAGGCTGTCAATTACATCCGATAAAGCGTTATAACTGTATGGAAGAGCAGGAAAGGTGAGCTTTGCAGCCGGTGTCATCCAAAACGACAATTCTGCGGGGAGCTCTTTTACCTGTGAAGCAGTTCCAATCGCCGGAACAGGCGTTCCCTTAACTGCAGTCTTCACTGTTTTAGCTTTATTTGATTCTGCTTTCTGGGCTACTGCCGGGGCAACCGCCAGCATTCCTGCGGCAATCAACGACATCAAAATACTTATCTTCTTCATTTTTTTGGTTTATTTTGATTAAAGATATGCCGGAAATTACTCTTCCGGCATATCATACAACACTTAACAACTGAAAAAGTCGTAGTTACAAAGCCTTTTCGTAATTCTCGGCAACTTTTTCCCAGTTGATCAGATTCCAGAAGGCACCAATATAATCGGGTCTGCGGTTCTGATATTTAAGGTAATAGGCATGTTCCCATACATCCAGCCCAAGAATCGGCCTTCCGTGAACATCGTTAACATCCATCAGCGGATTATCCTGATTGGGGGTTGAGGTAACTGCCAGACTCTTGTCGGCCTTTACGATCAGCCATGCCCAGCCGCTGCCGAAACGATTGGCTGCTGCATCGTTGAATCTGGCCTTGAAATCATCCAGCGACCCGAAATTGCTGTTAATGGCATCTGCCAGCTTGCCTGAAGGAGCGCCTCCTCCATTGGGACTGAGCACTTCCCAGAAAAGATTGTGGTTGTAAAATCCGCCTCCGTTGTTGCGAACCGCTACCGAAGCTTTACTCACTCCGGCAAATATCTCATCCAGACCCTTGTTTTCCAGATCTGTACCTTTGATAGCAGCAATAAATTTGTCGAAATATGCCCGGTGATGCTTTGTATGGTGTATCTCCATGGTCATTTTGTCGATGTGGGGTTCCAGTGCATCGTAAGCATAGGGCAGTGCGGGAAATTCAAAGTTCATTTTTATCCTCCTGTAATTTGGGTTATGTAAATTGTTAATTTTTTGTTATTTAGATTCATTATAAATAACAAGATTTTACACACTTTGTTTAACAGAAGGCAGGAGTCGTTACGGAATCCCTTGCGGGATAAGGATTTCAGAAAATCGAACTAAAATTCCACCGAGAGCTTCAGATTTAACTGGCGTGGGGTCAGGTAATTCGGTACACCATACTGACGGTTATTCACATCGCGTACCCAGATATAGGAGATGGTATTGTTTACCTGCAACAGATTAAGCACTTCCGCACTGATCCAGATATTTCGGACATGTTTCAGCGACTTGCGGCTACGCCCGTCAGCCCTTGGCGGCCGGCCGGATTCGCCGATTATTTGTTTTGAAAAGCCAATATCAACGCGTCTGAACGATGGCATTCGCTGTGCATTGCGAGCTCTGGTCACACCCGGGGGACTGTAAGGAAGTCCTGTACCAAAGAGCAGATTCAAGTGCATTTTATACGTGGGATTACGCGGTAGGTAATCCTGAAAGAAGAGGGCGAAACTCATACGCTGATCCGTTGGGCGAGGCATAAATCCACGCTCAGAGATTACGCTGTCGGCAATAACCGCATCGCTGGTATAGCCAGGGATAATACGCTCACCGGCAGCATTATAATAATCGACATAAACATCCCCTTCAATATCTTCGCGTGTTTGCATAAGCGATAGACTTGCCCAGGACTCGACCCCCTTTACAAATTCTCCGTTAACCTTGAGATCAAGGCCGGTAGCATAGCCTTCGGCACTGTTGGTGGCAAAATAGCGAATCCTGACATTATCCACATCGTACGGCACCAGGTTGCTCAGGTACTTGTAATAAGCCTCGGCCACGAACTTGAACGGTCTGCCCCAGGCCTTGAAATTCAAATCGGAGGCTGCAACAAAATGAAGAGACGACTGTGCTTTAAGTTCGCGGTTGATGGTTCCTTCGGGGGCACGAAGCTCACGGTAAAATGGCGGCTGGTAATATAATCCCGACGAAAGCCGGAAAAGAATATCCGTTTTCCAGTATGGCTTATAGGAAACGGATCCTCTCGGACTGATCAGAAATTGCCGGTTCAGGTCCCAGTAACTGGCTCTGGCTCCCGCACTAATACCCCATAATCCCTTGTGGTTGGCCAGTTCCCATGAATTCTGGACAAACCCCGAAAAACGGTTTGATTCAAGAGTGATGGTAGTCCGCAGGACATCCTTAAGGATAACATCGCTCTGATTGCCGGCAGAACCGGGAATACCTCCTGAATATGGAAGGGTAAAACCAGCGGAATCAATCATTGTCCATTCATTCAAACGGTCGTTTACTGCTTCGTGCTGGTATTTGGCACCCCATAACAAGGTTGAATTATCATTGTACCAGGCGCCTCTGTGCTCTGCACTGCGAACCGTGGCATCCAGGTAGTTGCGGGCGTGATGGAGGTAACTGCCCACATCACGGGCCTCAAGCGCCTGTCCGAAAGTTTCGCTGCCCTGGTCGGTTTCAAGCTCTCCTATCCAGTATGCCCCCAAAATGTCGAAGGTTTCGCTTTCAATGGTTTGAAATGCCGAAAGGGTGAACTTCAGCGACACATCCTTCACCGGTTTAAAGGTGGTGGTGAAGGCTCCCATGTAATTCACAAAGCGGTCGACTTCCTTGCCGTCGAAATACACCCGCAATTGCAGGGCTTCGTTGATGGTTCCGAAGCTGGTGGTACGGCTCGAAGGAACCAGATTGTACGAATTTCGGGCATAGTTACCCATCAGCGAGAACTCCAACCTTGGATTCGGCTCGAACATAACCATTCCCTGAAGATCGGTAAACGACGGTTTATAATCTCCTTTGGTTTCGAGTCCTTTAAGAATGTAGGCGTTGGATTTCTGGCGGAAGCCCATCAGGTACATAAGTCTGCGGTCGCGCGTGGAGCCTTCGAGGTGCATAGATCCACCCAGGAGACTGGCGCTTACCGAACCGGCAGTTACGGTAGGCCGTTTGTAACGGATATCGAGAACCGACGACATCTTATCGCCGTAGCGGCTTTCAAAACCGCCCGCCGAGAACAGAATGGATGCCACCAGGTCGGAATTCAGAAAACTCAATCCTTCCTGCTGACCGGATCGAACGAGGAACGGTTTGTAGATTTCCACGTCGTTGACATACACCAGATTTTCGTCGTAATTGCCTCCCCTGACGGAATATTGCGAACTTAATTCGTTATTGCTGGAAACGCCTGGCAGGGTTTTGATCAGAGCCTCCACCCCTCCGCTTGCGCTAGGTATCTGTGCAGCAAGGCGGGGGTCGATGGGACTGAGTGAACCCGAACGGATCTGCCGGTCTTCCACCACGAAATCGGGCAGAACTGTGGTAGCTTCTTTCAAACGCCGGTTAAGCTCGAGGCGTTCACCGGCCTCCAGTTTTACATGTACGCTTTCACTCTGATAACCAACGGAAGAAATAATAAGCTGCACCTCCCTTGCTGCCGGCACCTTCAGCACGTATTGTCCGTCGGGCTTTGAAACGGCTCCGCCGGGAATCCCCTGTATGTATATATTAACCAGTCCCAAAGGCAGGTTTTTCTCGTCCGAAATCCGGCCGTGCACCTCGCCAAACTCCTGAGCCGAAAGTCCGTACGCACATAATAGAAAAGCAATGAAAAGTAAAAAGCTTCCGGATTTCCTCAGACGGTTTGAATACATGGTTTCTGTTAATCGTTCAGTCTTTACGTTTAAAATCACCCCGTTTCCAGGCTTTTACAAATTCAGCCCATGCAAACGGATTAAACAGCGGAATAGGCTGAGCCTGACCACGGTAGTATAATCGACCTACCTGCTGATCCATATAATTCCGGTAATTCATGCTTCCATCCATCGGCATGGCTCTTGCCCGTTCTCGCATCTCCATTTTATCGAGATTTTTCTGCGCAATTGTAAGGTCATCGTCCGGAATTTTATCCCACACGAATGCACGTTTAAACTGCTCCGGCGTCGGCCAGGGATATATAACGGTTTCTTTCAGTAAAATTGTATCGTTGGTCATAATATGTACCAGCGAATAGCGGTTGCTGCTCAAGGTGTCGGGAATACGAAATTCACCTTTTTTAAATCCAACGGCCGAAAACTGTATAACTTCACCCTTTCGGGCAACCAGCGAGAAAAATCCGTAATAGTCACTGGTTGTTCCCCTGTTGAAACCTTTAACCTTAATATTGACATAAGGCACAGCCTGAAGGCTGTCACCGGTAACCACCACTCCCGAAAACTGAACCAGATCACTTCCCGCATCCTGGCCATACAGCGCAAAGTGAGCAAACAGTAGTAAAAGTATAACAACGACAGTTCTCATGGGCGTCAGCAAAGATAATACAATTGCTCCATCGTTTTCGACTATACCGCTGCCTCCGGCGGTCACATACAGGCAAAAAAAAAGCTGTTGCATCTCTGCAACAGCATAAATCTCTTTCTGAGAAGGTTAGCGGGTAAGATAACCCTTAGCGCGTGCCTCTTTAATGGCAGCAGTAATGCCTTTCTTGCTGATGTGGCGGATACCGTCGGCTGAAACTTTCAATACGATCCAGCTATCCTCTTCGGGAATATAAAACTTCTTAACCTGCAGATTGGGATAAAACCTGCGCTTGGTCTTTATATTGGAGTGGGAAACCTTGTTTCCAACCATCATTCCTTTACCGGTAATTTCACAAATTCTTGACATGACTGACTGTATCTGAAGGTTTTTTAATTCGGTCTGCAAAGAACGGTATTTTTTTTTAATTAACCAACAGCTTTCCTAAAATTTTTAATCAATTTTCTGCATATTTTGTACTTCATCGTAAAAATTCACGAAATATACTGCTAAACACCTAACTGTCAATTTATTATCAGAGCATCAATCGTTCGAATCCCAAATAACGGCAGCAACCCTCTTTTTACCATCCATTTTGATTTGCAAGGGTTTATCGAAACGGACATGCCGGAAATATTTGGTTTGGCCTATTACCGGCTGGCGTTTCAGAATATCCCACCGGATGAAAGATCCGGACATTTCCTGCTGTACCGAAAAGTACCCGACGTTCATGGAAGTAACGTTGTGAAAGAAATGAGATCCCGAGGATGCATCCAGCGGATACCCTTCGAGGCTGGTTTCAACAATAACGCGTGCCGACGAGATCTGGGGCCATGCCACAGGTATTCCGATCCACCGGTCGCGGGTACCCCAGCGCCCCGGGCCAATGAGCAGGTACTGACGGTTTTGCCTGCGCATCGCTTCATTCAGGCTTTCAATCTCACCGGCCATTGCCACCGTTTCACGCTTATCGAAAACCTCCGGGTCAACAAAGATAACATCCGATACGTCGCTGATCAGTCCGTTACCCATGCCTCTTTCCGATAAAAGCAGTAGCTTCTCCTGATCTACGGTTTCAGGATCAAAACTGAAATCATCCAGACTTCCAATCAGTGGTTTAATCTGTAAAAGGTAAAACGAAGCCTTGTGTTCATGGTCGCGTGTAAGGTCAACGGCATATTCAATTTCCACCGGTGCCCCGAGAGCTTCCTTTACCACATCAAGCACGGTTTCAATCGTTTTGGCCAGCGGGATGTAATTGTATTTCAGGATGTCAGGGAAATTAACCACCCGTGGGCCGGCATGCGACAATCCCGGAACTATGCGGTGATTATCGAGATCGTAAACCGATGCCAGGTGTCGCAGCGTACCATGACGCTCAGCATCGGCAAGGTCCAGCCGGACCAAACCTGCCGTATCTCCCTCAAGCAGATTGATTTCCCTGCCTGAAAGATCCACCGCAAAAAAGTCAACCTGCGAATTCTTGTACTGATCGGCCGGTGTCATAATCTCTGTGGCAGGGTACCTGGGCGAAAAACGGTATGCCTTCCCGCCGTCAACCACCTGTTTGCCCAGTCCGAGCGCCATTACGGCAAATCCTTCTTCCGGCTTCATGTGAGCAAACGGGTAATAGTTGTACGACTGAGCCACCCCGCTGATGTGCGGATAATAACAGTCCTCATACTGCCTTCCTACTACCTCCTGTATCACCACCGCCATTTTCTCCTCTTCAATTTTATAGTGTATGGCTTCGATGTAACCTCTTGCAACAGCAGAATAGATGCTCGCATAAACCAGTTTTATGGCATCGGCAACCAGCTTCACCCGCACTTCAAACTCAGGATGATTGTTGGGAAGCAGGTAGGTCTCGAAAATCCCGGCAAACGGCTGCATCAGCGAATCTTCAAACAATCCCGACGAACGCACGGCAACCGGACCATTCAGCTGCTTCAGCAAAACCCGAAGCCGTTTCATAAGGGTTTCGGTCAGAGATGCTTCAAGGAAAAGACGCTTGATCCCCAAATGATCCAGACCCTCTATCGACTTATCGTACAGCTTATTCCGATCTATAAAATACTCAAACTCATCCGTACCCACAATGGATGTGATCGGCGTACGGATATTAATTCCGGGAAGCAGCTGCTGAAAGTCGAAATTATATATCAGCGTATTAACAAATGCCAGTCCCCTTCCTTTTCCTCCAAGCGAACCCGAACTCAGACTCACAACATTGCTCTCGTCGTTCAAAGCTGAATCTTCGAATGGGATTACTTTACCCTTGTTCTGCTCGTTCCTGAACTTCTGGATAACATCGATCAGGTAATTCCGGAGTCGTTCCGGGCTTTCAAAGTCGGTAACCTTTGCGGGATTTATAATTTTGGCGACCTGTATCTCACCCCTGGCCATCAGCCACAGCGAAAAGTGATTCCGCCGGGCATGATACAGCAACGACTCCTCCGGTATTACTTTCAGATACGACTCAAATTCCCGGAGCGTGCGTGCAATTGCAATCTGAACTCCTTCCTTGTCGCGGTATACAAAATTTCCGAATCCCAGGTAGTGAGTAATAAAACTTTTGAAATCCTGCACCAGGCTTTCGGAATTCTTATTAATGAAAGTAGTTTTTAATTCAAAAGCCATTTTTTCATTGACGGCATCGCTGGATTGTATGATAACCGGCAATTCACCTGCGATGCTTCTTGCATAACGCACCAGGTCGAAGCCTGCATTTTCGTCGGCCCTGCCCTTTCGGGGATACTTTACATCCGTTATAAGGCAAAGCATATAATCCTTATACTGATCAATCACCTGCCGGGCTTCTTCAAACGTTGAGGCAATCAGAAGTTTGGGTCTGGCCCGCATCCGGAGAACCTTATAAAGTTCATCGGTAGTAACATCTGCAATGATTCTGCGGGTTTGCTCCAGTACAATACTGTAAAGCAGCGGGAGGTATCGCGAATAGTACTGAGGCGAATCCTCCACCAGCAGGATTACGCGCACAAGCCCCACGCGCGTATCGTTTTCAACATTTATTCTGTCTTCAATAAGCTTGATCATCGCGAAGAAAACCTTGGATTCGCCGTTCCAGACAAAAATCCTGTCGACAAACCGGCTAAGCGGGTTTTCGTTGTAATACGACACATCGTTATTGTTGTTGAGCAGCAGAAAAATGGGTATATAGGGATATTCTTCCTTCACCTTTCTGCTCAGCACAAGGGGTGCGCGTTTTTCCACCCCCACCATAAATATGATAAGATCGTAATGTTTTGCCGATAAACGGGCAAAAACTTCCTCTTCCCCCGAAACGCCGGTAATCCGGGGCAGCGACGTCAGATTCAGCTGATGGTATTCACCCAGAACGTGTTCCGAAAACCTGCCCTCCTTCTCTATACTGTATGCATCGTAAAGATTGGCTACCAGAAGAATTTCCTTAACCTTAAACGGCATCAGGTCGTGGTAGATGTCCCGGTCGTAATTGCTTTTGTTCAGAAATTTCTGAAGCAGCTGCCGGCTGGCCACACGCGGAGTCTCTGCCTCCCCGCGTGCAGGCTCATCGGTTGCCTCACTCTTTTTACGAAGCAGCAAACGCGCCTCCTGGCTGTTCAGAAAACCGGCAATCATACTGGCCAGGTTTCCAATAAGGTGGCGTTCCTCTTTCAGAAAAGGTCCTTCATCGGCATCAACGAATTCGCGGGTATAAAACACTTCAATGCTGCCCTTGCGCCCGCTGATGGTTTCAAACTGCTGCCTCTGCACCCACTGACTTTCAGCAAAACCCGGCGAATGGTATTCAATACCATCAAAAGCGATACGCACCACAGTATAAGCAGGATACTGCCAGGCATCGGGAAAAATCATCGCCAGCTGCCGCAGCGTCTCATCCACCTGCTTGCCTTCTCGCAGAATCTGTGTGGTCTGGTTAATGGCCGACAGTTCTTTAAGTCGCTCCAGACGCTCATGCATCAGGCGCTTCAGATCCGGGTTATCGTCAGAATACTCTGTCATAGGCCAGTTTTTACCGATTAAAATTACAACATTGCCCGCAGCATTCGACACCATTGACTAAAAATCGCAGTTTACGTTCCGGTAACTGTTGATTTTTTTATCCGCTTTGCCTTAACTTAGCACAATAAATATTTACGCTTTGAATAAGGTCGAAATAATACTTGTCGACGATCATCGAATCGTATGTGAAGGACTGAAGTCTATGCTCAGCGATTCGGACGACATTACCGTGCTGGGATGTGTGCGAACCCTGCCGGAATTGCTGATCAAACTTAGAATTCTTACCATACACGTTATAGTTTTAAGCTGCTACGAACCGGGCGAAAACGATATCGAAATGATTCGGATCATTCAGCGTGAGCATCCGCAGATAAAAATTCTTATCCTGGCAATGACTGCTCAGGAGAGCTTTATCCTGAGAACCATGAAAGCCGGAGCTAAAGGTTTTTTAAGCAAAGATTCCGACCGCAGCGAACTCATCGAAGCCATTCTGACTCTTCGCAACGGCTACGATTATTACAGCAAACCCATTTCCGAAATAATACTCCGGAAATATCTCCATAATCCAGCAACCAACGGCATATTAAAAAACCAGCCGGCCGGACCTCTCAGCGAACGCGAAATGGAAGTACTTCGACTCTTTGCCGAAAGCTACACAAACCGCGAAATTGCCGACAAACTGTTTGTAAGCATCCGGACCGTTGAATCGCACAAAAACAACATCATGCGGAAGATCAACCTGAAAACAACGGTCGATATGGTGAAGTTTGCCATTAAAAACAACCTGATCGAGATCTGAATCCACTCCATATCCATATTCGGGAATCCTGTCCTCCGCCCATCGCTTAAGTAAAATACCGACCACCTTTGCGTGATTTACTGAAAATGGCCCAATGCCTTTATTTTTCAGGTAAAATGCTTGCATTCAATCGATTTTCTTTAAGTAATATTGAATCTGATTATAAATCATCCACCCAAAAAATCCGACACCATGGCTAACATTCTTGAACAAAAAGTTAACGATTTTATGGCAAAAATCATTGCCAAAAATCCGGGAGAAATCAAAAATTCTTGAACGTATCGCCGAACCCGAACGCATCATCATTTTCAGGGTACCCTGGATTGACGACAAGGGAGAAGTTCAGGTAAACCGGGGCTACCGGATCGAAATGAACAGTGCTATCGGCCCCTACAAAGGGGGATTGCGATTCCACCCGACGGTAAACCTGGGTATCCTGAAGTTTCTTGCGTTCGAACAGGTCTTTAAAAACAGTCTTACCACGCTTCCTATGGGCGGCGGAAAAGGTGGCAGCGATTTTGACCCTAAAGGCAAATCGGACAACGAGGTTATGAAATTCACCCAGAGTTTTATGACGGAACTGTTCAGGCACATAGGACCGGATACCGACGTACCTGCCGGCGACATAGGTGTTGGAGGACGCGAAATCGGATTTCTGTTCGGGCAGTACAAACGCCTGAAAAACGAGTTTACCGGCGTTTTAACCGGAAAAGGCAGGGAATGGGGCGGAAGCCTTATCCGTCCGGAAGCAACCGGTTACGGATGTACCTACTTCGCTGAAGAGATGCTAAAAACACACAGCGACAGCCTGAAGGGCAAAACCGTACTGATCTCAGGTTCAGGCAACGTTGCCCAGTATGCCGTGCAGAAAGTCACAAGCCTGGGCGGCAAAGTGGTAACGCTGTCCGACTCCTCCGGATTCATCCACGACCCGAAAGGTATTGACGAAAGCAAACTGGCCTATCTGATGAATCTTAAGAATGTGAAGAGGGGAAGAATCAAAGAATACGCCGACAAATACGGCTGCGATTACCACGAAGGAATGCGCCCGTGGGGAATCCGGTGCGATGTGGCACTGCCATGCGCTACGCAGAATGAAATTAACGAACAGGATGCCCGGGCTTTGGTCGCTAACGGTTGCAAAGTGGTTTCGGAAGGCGCCAATATGCCTTCAACACCCGAAGCCGTTGAAATATTCCTCGGCAACAAATTGCTTTACGGACCCGGCAAGGCAGCCAATGCAGGTGGCGTCGCCGTTTCGGGCCTCGAAATGACACAGAACTCCATGCGTCTGTCGTGGAGCCGGGAGGAAGTGGACGCCAAGCTCCACCAGATTATGCGCGACATTCATGAAACCTGTGTAAAATTCGGAAAAGATTCCGACGGTTACATAAATTACGTAAACGGAGCCAACATCGGAGGATTTGTAAAAGTCGCCGATGCCATGCTTGCCCAGGGGGTTGTTTAAATATCCTGCTGCAAGCATCCGCTGGACAAATCCTTTCAGACGCCTGAATTCCGGGTAATTTCAAACAGCTTTTCAGCCGAAAATGCCCGGAGTTCAGGAAAAAAGGAGTCAAACTGACAACCGTAAAAAGCATACCGGTCTCTGAGTTCCACCGCAGCCTTCTCCATATTTGACTGGAATGCAGTTCGCCGGGCCATTCCATTGAGTGCCTGGTTAAGACCTTCAATCTCACGGTAATGCAATAGCCAGTTCCCCCGAATCATATAGGGAAGCATATGTTTTGTGCGGGTCGGAAGCACGGAGAAATTATCCATTAGGATTCCGTACATGCGTTTCGAAAACTGCTCAAGCGGCTCATCCATCCAGTTGTCCCATCCGGCAGCAAGGTAATGATCGAAAAACATATCCAGAACCACCCCGGCATATTTGCGGAAACCTGATCTGAGTTCCGTTACGGAATTCCTGACTACCGGATGGTTGTCGGTAAACTCATCGATGGCTTTATGCAGGATAATTCCATTCCGTATCTCTTCGGAAAACTGCTCCGAGAGTCTCCCTTTCACATGATCTGCAATAAAATTGCCGATGATGATTCCGCGTTCATTTCCCGAAAGGTAAAGGTGAGCAAGAAAATTCATACCCGGATTTTATGTTTTCAAACCTGCGAAGGATTTTCATCGTTTCAACGCAGAATTTTATCAGATTTTTATTTCTTCCGGCAGGCCTTACAACTCCTGTCAGCAACCGTAAATAACACATTCACCACCTGAAATGATTTACCATTGCATCAAAAATAAGACAAAATACGACAGGTCAATTATTACATGAATTAGGCTGTAGTTTAGAATAGCGTTGTATTATGAAAATATTGTTTATCTTTGCTCAAACTACTTGCTAATGGACTATCAAGAAATATTATCAGCCATTCGCG
>JALHHH010000038.1:18414-42021 GCA_022837485.1 Bacteroidales bacterium | reverse complement strand
AAGTAGTCAGAATGTGCTAAGGATTAATCGGCTGATTTGCTGATGTGGGCATTGTGCCTGCTTTCATCGGTTGTCTGAACCCGACACTGCCTTATACCTGAATTGCAAATCCGACAGCAGTCTCAATCTTCGAGTTTGTCGCGGAGCGATTTGAATCCCTGACCCAGTATTTCGTTGGCATCCATCACCGTAAGGAAAGCCTTGGGATCTGTTTTATTGATGAACTCCTCGAGCATAGCCAGCTCGCGGCGGTTTACCACGGTGAAGATCACCTTTTTTTCTGTCCCGTTATACATACCTTCTCCCGAAAGGAAGGTTCCGCCACGGTTCAGATCGTGGATAATCTTATCGCGTATGGCTTCGTGTTTATCCGAAACGATAAAGATGGTTTTTTCGTAGCTGACTCCTTCCATAACAGCATCAATCACCTTGCCCATCACAAAAATGGCAATCCAAGAATACAAAGGAATATGCCAGTCCCTGAATGCAATAAATCCGATCAGTACGATGGTTGAGTCAACTGCCATCATCATTTGTCCGATGGGCAGGCGCGTGAATCGCGAGATGATCATGGCAATCACATCCGATCCTCCGGACGTGGCCTTAGCTTTAAAGGTAAGTCCTACGCCTGCCCCGATCAACGCCCCTCCAAAGATGGACGATAAAAGCGGATCGCTGTCGACCAGGGGTTTGAACTGGGAGAAGTAGGAGAACAGATCCACAAATACCGAGGTAAGCACAAAGCCGGCAACGGTTTTTGCACCGAAACGGGGCCCCAGGATTCTGGTGCCGATGATGGTAAGAGGTATGTTAAACGCCAGAGCCGTGAGTCCAAGCGGCCACCCCAGCATGTGGTGAATTACAATGGAGATGCCGTAAATGCCCCCCGGTACTATTTTATAAGGGGTTATAAAAAATACATAGCCCGCCGAAACAAGCAGGGTGCCGGCTACAATTAGCCCATAGGAAATAAACCATTTGCGGGTGAAAAGCTTCTCCTTCTGTAGAAATGCCATTTCCGGAACGTACTAAGTGTAAAACAAGGTTGAGTATGCGGTTTATTCCGAAATTTTGTCGCGCAGCGATTTGAATCCTTCGCCCAGAATCTCGTTGGCATCAACCACGGTAACAAAGGCTTTCGGATCGATCTGGTGGATGTATTCCTCCAGAATCGCCAGCTCCCGGCGGTTGAGAACCGTGAAAATTATGGTTTTGTCGGAATTGTTGTACATGCCCTTGCCGGGGATGTAGGTTCCGCCGCGGTTCAGATCGTTGATGATTTTATCGCGGATCTTGTCAAACTCCTTCGAAATGATGAACAGGGTTTTGTCGTAGCTTACCCCCTGCATGGTGATGTCGATTACCTTGCCGGTAATAAAAATTACTATCCATGAATAAAGGGGAATCTTCCAGTCCCTGAAAACAATAAGTCCGAACAGTACAATGACGGAGTCCACATATATCATCAACTGCCCCAGCGGCAGGCGGGTATATTTGGCAACGATCATGGCAACAATGTCGGAACCACCGGAGGTAGCCTTCGACTTAAAGATAAGTCCAAGCCCGAAACCGATCAGCACGCCCCCGAATACGCAGGCCATCAGCACATCATTGGCTAGTCCGAGGGGATCGTTTTCCCCTACCAGCATGGTAAGCATATCCATAAAAACGGATGTAAGCACAAAACCTACCACGGTTTTTACCCCGAAGCGGGGTCCAAGCACCCGGATGCCGATGATCGTCAGAGGAATGTTGAGTACAAGACCGAACAAACCAACCGGAATACCCGTTGGCCAGAATGAAAAAATCCCTTTTGTAAGGTGATGCACCACGATTCCGATTCCGTAAACACCTCCGGGAACTATGTTGTAAGGATTCACAAAAAAGACAAAACCGGCCGCCAGAATAAACGATCCGACGACGATCAGCGAGTATGCGATAAACCATTTTTTCGAGAAAAGCTTCTCGTTTTGTACAAATGCCATGGTAAAATGTTGTTAATCAGTGTAATGATGTTTCAGCGATTCAGGCTGCAAATCTATGCAGAAAATTTTGAATTATCGGTAGTATCACTAAAGCAGGAAACGAAAGCCCCGGCCCGGTATTTTCACACTTTTTTCCGAACGACTGAATTTTATTGTCAGAAAATATTACTTTTGTTCCTTTCAGTGATAAATAAACATTCAGGTTTATACTAAACCGGTAGTCCGGAAGTTATTGGTAGAATGGTTCCCTCAGAGGGTGAATTTCAGGGATCAGAAAATGCAGAAAAGAAGGCCCGTTACCGATGCGGGCAAGTATTTTTTAACGGATGGACAATAAAACTGCCTGAGTTACATTCGCACTCCGCTGCTGTTCATAGCGGTCGGTTTTTAGTGCAGAGCAGGGACCCCGGCAAACAATAATCTGGATAAAAGCCATAAAATCCCGGAATGACTGGATTTATGAACAGAAATCAACGAAGAAGGGTAAAAAGCATGGTTCGGATAGCCGTACTTGCAGTTGTGGTATCGTTTTCGGCCTTAGGCAGGGTATATGCCCAGCAGGAGCCACAGTTTACCTTTAACATGTTCAACCATATGGCAGTCAACCCCGGCTATGCCGGATTGCGCGATGCAATAACTGTAACTGGCATAATGCGGCAGCAATGGATTGGCATCGAAGACGACGACGGAAACAAAGTTTCGCCCGAGAGTGTGGTGGTTTCGGGAGATGCTCCCATACGCCTGCTCAGAGGCGGGGTTTCTGCAGCCGTTATGCAGGATAAAATTGGCTATTTCAAGGATATTTACGTTCGCCTGGGTTATGCGTATAACCTGCCCGTCGGCGATGGAGAAATGGGCATTGGTTTCAACGTCGGCTTCCTTAACAAGACGCTCGACGTGGGTAAACTAAAACCGGTTGACGATGATCCGATACTGAAGGGAGGAGAGGAGAGTACCATGTTTACCGACCTGGCCTTTGGCGCATTTTATCAGCAACCCGGCGGACTCTATCTCGGATTGTCGGCCACACAGCTGCTCGAAGGATCGAGAGAGCTGGGAACCGGCGGACTCGATTTCCAGCTGCGCCGTCATTATTACGGTGCTGCCGGATACGAGATCACCTGGATCCGGAATCCGGCCTACGTACTTATTCCCGGCGTTTTTGTAAAATTCGACGGTACTACGGCTCAGGTCGATCTGAATGCACGCGTGCAGTACAACGAAAAATTCTGGGGCGGCCTCACCTACCGCTTTCAGGAAACTGCAGCAGTAATGGTGGGTATGAGTATCAAGGACATAAGCTTTGGTTATGCTTACGATATCCCGCTTTCGCGGATAGGCGGGGCAGGCAGTCATGAAATTATGCTGCGCTACAGCTTTATGCTGGAACTGGAGAAGGCAAAGCGAAGTTTCAGGAATACACGCTTCCTTTAACCAAAAAAACTTGTTTTGAATAATTATATTGCTATTTTTGTCGGTCTAAAAAAACGGAAAAACGGATAATATTTCAATCTCCAAGCCGTTATTTGCATTAAAATCAGGTAGAAACATGAAAAGACTCTTCAACTACATCCTCGCTGCCCTTATCCTGAGCAGCTGCAGCAACTCAGGTAACGGGGAACTGATAGGTGTAAAAAAGCGTGAGAAATTTTATCAGCCCGATCCATTCGGAATGGCTTACATTCCAATGGGCAGCTTTACCATGGGCGTAGGCGATCAGGATGTGCCGTATGCACACATCAACGATCCCCGAACCGTCTCGGTCAGCGCCTTTTATATGGACGAAACTGAAATCACAAACAACGAATACAGGCAGTTTGTATACTGGGTCAGAGACTCTATCGCCCGTCGCAAACTGGGAGAGGTAAAACCCGAAGTTTACCTGATAGAAGAGAATAAAAAGACCGGCGAAACGTACGATCCCGCCTTCCTCAACTGGAAATCCGATATCAAATGGAACGGAGAGGAAGAACGCGAAGCTCTGGAAGATATGTTCCTTCCCGAACACGAACGCTACTTCCGCCGCAAGGAGATAGATACCCGTAAACTCTTCTATGAGTACTACTGGGTTGATTATAAAGCTGCTGCCGGAAAGGATTATTCTGCCGGTGACCCGGTAAATGCCGGTCTCGCCAACCGCCCTCAGGGACTTAAAGACCGCTCACTGTACGTGCGCAAAGAGATTATCAATGTTTATCCCGATACCCTCGCCTGGATCCACGACTTTGCTTATGCATACAACGATCCCATGACCGAACGCTATTTCTGGCATCCGGCTTACGACAACTATCCGGTAGTAGGCGTTAACTGGAAACAGGCCAAAGCTTTCGGCATCTGGAGAACAGAATTGCTCAGGGCCTTCCTTCAGAGCAAAGGCAATGCCGTAGTTAATGAATTCAGGCTCCCGACCGAAGCCGAATGGGAATGGGCCGCCCGCGGCGGCAACTCCTTCAGCGCCTACCCCTGGGGAGGCCCCTATACCCGCAACGAAAAAGGTTGCTTCCTTGCAAACTTTAAACCTCTGCGCGGTAACTACGTCGATGACGGCGGACTCACCCCCGTTATCGTTGCCCACTATCCGGCAAACGACTTCGGTTTGTACGATATGGCCGGTAATGTAGCTGAGTGGACCAACGACGCTTTCGACGAAAGTGCCTACAACTTCACCTGGGATATGAATCCCGCCTACAGTTACAACGCCAAGGACAGCGATCCTCCCGCACTTAAACGTAAAGTTGTCAGGGGCGGATCCTGGAAGGATATCGCTTACTACCTGCAGGTTAATTCCCGTTCCTATGAGTTCCAGGATACCGCTAAGAGCTACATCGGCTTCCGCTGCGTACAGAACTTTATGGGACGCCAGAAAGACGATAACCCCGCACGTGCTTCCAAAATCTATAACTAATCCGCCGGAAACGCACATTCGTACGAAACGTTAAACAATTGATAATAATAACTAATCACACAACAAATTAACACTTTACTACCATGGGATTGAATAATTTAGTCAGAGGGAAAGGATTCAGAAACTTCATGGCCAAGCTTTACGGATGGGGAGCTTCCGTTGTTATTCTGGGAGCCTTGTTCAAAATCAATCACTACCCCTTTGCCAATGAAATGCTTATCGTTGGTCTGGGTACCGAAGCATTGATTTTCTTCTTCTCCGCATTTGAGCCGCCTCACGTAGAGCCCGACTGGAGTCTTGTTTACCCCGAACTCGCCGGCATGTATCATGGTTCAGGTACCGGAAGCGCTGCCTCCAAAGGCAAAACTCCTACCCAGGAACTTGATAACATGCTCGAAAAAGCAAAAATCGGCCCCGAACTTATTCAAAGTCTGGGCAACGGATTACGCAGCCTGAGCGATAACGCTTCCCGTATGGCTGACCTCTCCTCTGCAGCCGTTGCTACCAACGACTATTCGAAAAACCTGAGCAATGCTGCCAAAACGGTGAACGAACTCTCCCTTTCCGTTGCAAAAGCCAGCGAATCGACCAACCAGTTGTCAAGTACCTACCAGCAGACCGCTCAAACCCTTGCCAAATCGGTTGAAAAATTCGATTTCTCCGGTCTCGACAACAGGACCTACAGCGAGCAGCTGCAGAAAATCGGAAGTAACCTGGCCGCCCTCAACGCCGTGTATGAACTTCAACTGAAGAACTCAAACACCCACCTCGAGGACACCAATAAACTGCATGCAAGCATCAACCAATACCTCTCAAACATCACCGGTTCCAGCGATGAAATGACCAAATACAGACAAGAGCTCGACGCCCTTACCAAAAAGGTGGCAGCCCTTAATAATGTGTACGGCAATATGCTGGCTGCGATGAATGTCAGGTAATTAAGGCATTCAGCATTAAACAGATTTTCGAACAATACTAGATAAATTTTAATATGGCTGGATACAAGGAGACACCGCGACAAAAAATGATCGCGATGATGTACCTGGTGTTGACTGCACTGCTTGCCCTTAATGTATCTGTTGAGATTATCCAGGCTTTCGTCTCGGTAAACAACAGTATGGAAAATACCAACGAAAACCTCAAACTCAAGGTGGACGAAACCTATGCACGGTTTCAGCAACAATACCTGATGAATGAGGCTAAAGTTGGCCCTTTCTGGGATAAAGCCCAGGAGGTTAAGAAACTGTCGGATGAACTGATCTCTGCTATTAATGAGATTAAGTATGATGTGATTTCCAAATCGGAGAAAATCAGCGTGGAAGAGGCAAAAATCACCCCCCTGTCCGAAATTCAGAGCAGGGATAAGTATGACGTCTCAACCAACTATTTTTTCGGTGGATCACAGGACGGTTCAAAGGGAAAAGCCGGTGAACTCAGGATCAGAATTGAAAAGTTTAAAAGCGATATCCTAAACCTTCTCGATGAGAAGAACCGCAATAACATCAAGTTGGGTATGGATACCGAAGGCCCTTATAAAGATGCCAATGGTAAAAAACAAAACTGGGAACAGCATAATTTCTATCACGTAATTCTTGCTGCTAACGTTACCTTCCTCAACAAACTGATTGCCGATGTGCGGAACGTGGAAAGCGACGTTGTATCACTGCTCCTGGGATCCATCTCTGCCGAGGACTATAAGTTCGACATGGTTATGCCTAAGGTTATCCCCAACTCCAAACTGGTGTTCCAGGGCGATACTTATGAAGCGGAAATTATGGTTGCGGCTCTCGATTCAAAACAAAATCCCGAGGTAGTTATCGGAGGCAGGCAGATTCCCGCTGAAGGCGGTATTGCCAAATATACGGCAACCGCAGGAGCAACCGGACTGCAGACCTACCGCGGTACCATCAGGGTAGCAGGTCCCGACGGCGAAATGAAGGAATATCCCTTCGAAAGCGAGTACTTCGTTATGACCCCCTCGCTCACCGTAGCCCCGATCAAGATGAACGTGCTTTACGCAAACGTGGATAACCCCATCTCCATCGCTGCTTCCGGTATTCCCGAATCCCAAATTCAACCAACCATCAGCAGCGGAACCCTCCGCCGTGAAGGTAAAGACTGGGTTGCACGCGTACCCATGGGTACTAAAGCTACCATCTCGGTTGTTCATAACGACGGACGAACCTCTCGCAAGATGGGCTCGGCTGAGTTCAGGGTAAAACGTGTTCCCGATCCCAAAGCCTACATTGCCAATACCGATGGAGGTCCTGTTGCGAAAAATATGCTTCTGGCAGCCCGCGCTATTATCCCGCGTATGCCTGATGACTTCGACTTTGACCTTACCTTCGAGATTCTCTCCTATACGTTTGTTGGTATCCGTGGCGGCGACATCGTTCAGTACAACGGAAACGGAAACATGCTTTCGCAGGATATGCAGAACTTTATTTCCAATGCAAAACGCGGCGAACGTATATGGCTTGAAAATATCATGGCTAAAGGTCCCGACGGAAACCGCCGTCTTGGTACCATCAGCCTGATCGTACAATAAAGATTCCCGGAACGGCGTTTATACCTGACCCAAAGGAACGGTATAAACGCTGATCCGAAAACTGAAACCAAACAGCGCAAAAGCGCAAAACGGATTGACCGGAAATGCAACCGGCAATCACAGGCCAGACCGGTGATTGACGGATACATGCAAAGATTCCGCCCCGGTAGGGAACGGATTCCGGACGTTAAAATAAAAATTGATTACGGATGAAAAAACTGATTGCAAACTTCGTTCTGGCCCTGGCTCTTACAGGTATAGCATTGTCAGCCAATGCCCAGGTGCTCGACAGTCCTCCACGCGATGGCATCTACGATAAGAAAGTTACCATCGAGAAGAAGCCCATTACCTACCCCTGGGTACGTGAAGCCGATGTGGTATGGAGTAAGAGGATCTGGCGCGTTATCGACCTGCGCGAAAAGATGAACCAGTCCTTCTACTACCCGGAAGTCCCTCATAACGACCTCCGCAGCCTTGTACAGGTTGTCCTCGATGCCCTGAAGGAAGGTACCATCACCGCCTACGATGCGTCCAGTACTACCGATGAGTTCCTGGTACCACTAACCTACCAGGAAATCATGAACCGGCTGGAACGTACCGACTCGGCGACCATGCAACGGCCTTACCCGCCCTACGACTGGTACGATACCGTGATCTCGGTGAAGTTTAACCCATCCGACGTGAAACGCTTCCGTATTAAGGAAGACTGGTTCTTCGACAAACAGCGCTCTGTAATGGAAGTCCGCATTCTCGGCCTTTGCCCCGTGCGCGATAACCTCGACGAAAAGGGACTCTTCAGGGGATACGACCCCCTCTTCTGGATCTACTTCCCGGAAGCACGTCCCGTTCTCGCCAAGGCAGAAGTGTTTAACCGAAACAACAGCGCCGCACGCAAAACCTACGACGATATCTTCTGGAAACGTATGTTTACCAGTTATATCTACAAGGAAGACAACGTGTACGACCGCAGGATCTCCGACTATGCAACCGGTATAGATGCCCTGATGGAAGCAGAGCGCGTAAAAACCGACCTGTTTATGTTCGAACATAACCTTTGGGAATTCTAGCTCCTGGTGTTATTAACGTACTGAGCGCCCCGCCTTTTAACCGGCGGGGCGCTTGCATTTGTGCCCTAAATCGTATCTTTGTATATTGGCAGCTTCCCACTACATGACTCAGCACATCCTCGATACCCCGGTAGAATACCTCAAAGGCATTGGACCCTCACGGGCCGAGATGCTCCGGAAGGAGATCGGCGTGCGAACCTTCGGCGACCTGCTGCAACATTATCCCTTCCGTTACGTAGACCGAAGCAAGTTCTACTCCATAAGCGAAATTAACTCCGATGCCGCCTGGGTACAACTGAAAGGCAAAATCACCTCTATCCAAACCATAGGCACCGGCCGTACCGCCCGCCTGGTTATGACCCTGCGAGATAATACCGGCGAAACCGAACTGGTATTTTTTCAGGGACTGAAATGGATAGCCGATAAGGTGAAAACAGGCTCGGAATACATTGTATTCGGAAAACCCAGCCTTTTTCAGGGTCGCTATAATTTTACCCACCCCGATATTGAACCAGCCGACGAAGAAGCTCAGATGCAGCAGGAGCCCCTGCAACCTTATTACAGTACTACTGAAAAACTGAAAAGCAGAGGGTTTACTCCTCGTAACTTCGTCCGCATCATGCGAACCCTGCTTGCGCAGACGTGGAAATCGATTCCCGAGACCCTCAGCCCTCACGTGCTGCGGATGGCTCAGCTGATGCCCAGAGCCGAGGCTTTCGTAAATGTTCACTTCCCCCGTGACCCCCACAGCCTTGCAAAAGCCCGGGAACGCATCAAATTCGACGAACTCTTTTTTATCCAGCTCCAGCTGCTGCGCCTCAAACACTTACGCCTCGAAAAGGTACGCTCCCGTGCCTTCATGCGCGTAGGTTCATACCTTAACGACTTCTACCACAGTTACCTTCCCTTTCCGCTCACGGGTGCACAGAAGCGTGTGATGCACGAGATCCGTGCCGACCTCGGCGACGGCAAACAGATGAACAGACTGCTGCAGGGCGATGTGGGAAGCGGGAAGACGCTGGTGGCCCTTATGAGTATGCTTATTACCCTCGACAACGACTGTCAGGCCTGCCTGATGGCTCCTACCGAGATACTGGCAGCCCAGCACTTTAAAACCATCACGAATCTCCTTGGCTCCATGCCGGTGCAGGTGGCATTGCTCACCGGATCAACCCGGAAAAAGGAACGTACCTCCATTCATGAGGGATTGCTTTCCGGACAATTGCAAATTTTAATCGGTACCCATGCCCTTATCGAAGATCAGGTGCAGTTTAAAAACCTGGGGCTTGTGGTAATTGATGAACAGCACCGCTTTGGCGTAGCCCAGCGTGCCCGGCTGTGGGAGAAAAGTACGGTGCCGCCACACGTGCTGGTGATGACAGCAACCCCAATCCCGAGAACCCTGGCAATGACGCTTTACGGCGACCTCGATGTATCGGTGATCGACGAACTGCCGCCGGGACGGAAACCCGTGAAAACGTATCATTTTTATGAGAAGGACAGGTTTAAGGTGTTTCGTTTTATGAAGGAACAGATCGATCAGGGACGGCAGGTGTATGTGGTATATCCATTGATAAAAGAATCAGACAAGCTTGAACTGCAGGCCCTCAACGACGGCATTGATATCGTTATGCAACACTTTCCATTGCCGCAATACCACATAAGCATCGTGCACGGACAGCTCAAGCCTGGCGATAAGGAGAGCGAAATGAAGCGGTTTGTGGAGAAGAAAACACATATCATGGTTGCTACCACCGTAATTGAAGTAGGCGTGGATGTGCCCAATGCTTCGGTGATGGTGATAGAAAATGCAGAGCGGTTCGGACTTTCGCAGCTGCACCAGCTTCGCGGTCGCGTGGGGAGGGGTGCCGACCAGTCGCACTGTATCCTCATGAGCAGCTACAAGCTCACAACCGACGGGAGGAAACGACTTGAAACCATGGTTCGTACCACCGACGGCTTCGAAATCGCCGAGGTAGACCTCCACCTGCGCGGTCCCGGAGATATCCAGGGTACCCAGCAAAGCGGACTGGTCGGACTGAAACTCGCCAATCTGATAAAAGACGAAAAACTCCTTCGCATGGCCCGCGAATTCGCCTTCCGCGTCCTCGACGAAGACCCCCGCCTCGAACACCCCGAAAACCAACCCATGCTGCAACACCTTCAAAGCAGCGAATTTGACTGGGGTAAAATCAGCTAACGGCTTCGAAATGTGAAAAATATACGATTAACGGAACAGCTTGTGAAAACGAAACAGTCCGGCAAATAGTGGATCACGTTATGGGAATGATGATTTAATACCCTGATTATAAATTATATGCAGATGTTTAGGAAAGTAAACCTCAGACTCTGGAAGTTTAACAGTTCCAAAATGAAATACCCTCCCTATCCGTCACACAGACTCGCCTGAATCCGTAATCCATTCAAAATTCCTACCTTTGTCCCTTCAAAATTTTTCGCCTTATGAAGATTTCATACAACTGGCTCAGCGATTATCTTAAGACCAATCTCAGCATCGATGAACTCTCGCATTTGCTTACCGATATCGGACTGGAAGTGGAGGCCGTGGAGACGTTTGAGTCGCTGAAAGGCGGACTTAAGGGTGTAGTTACAGGGGAAGTGATTACCTGCGAACGACATCCCAATGCCGATAAGCTGAGTGTGACTACCGTGAATGTTGGCGCTGAAGAACTTCTTCACATTGTTTGCGGGGCCCCCAATGTAGCTGCCGGCCAGAAAGTGGTTGTTGCTACCGTAGGAACAGTCATTTATAAAGGCGATGAATCCTTTGAGATTAAAAAGTCGAAGATCAGAGGTGAGGTGTCCGAGGGGATGATATGTGCAGAAGATGAACTCGGACTGGGTACCTCCCATGAAGGTATTATGGTGCTGCCGGATAATACACCCGCAGGAATTCCGGCTGCCGATTATTTTAAAGTGACAACCGATACCGTTTTTGAAATAGGACTTACACCAAACCGTGCCGATGCCGCCTCGCACCTCGGCGTTGCCCGCGACCTGGCAGCAGCCCTCACGGCACGCGGAGCCGGCAGCCATACGGTGAACCTGCCTTCGGTGGATGCCTTTACCGTGGATGATCGTTCCCTGGAGATTCCCGTGGAAGTGGAAGATTCCGGCGCCTGCATACGATACTCCGGAATCACCGTTTCGGACGTTAAAGTGGGCCCATCGCCCGCATGGCTGGCCGACCGCCTCAAAGCCATTGGCGTACGCCCCCTCAACAACGTAGTGGATATCACCAATTACATACTTTTCGAATACGGCCAGCCCCTGCATGCATTCGATGCACGCGCCATAGCCGGCAATAAGGTGGTGGTGAAAACCATGCCTGAAGCAACGCCCTTCGTTACCCTCGACAGTGTGGAACGCAGGCTGAATGCCGCTGACCTTATGATCTGCAATGCATCGGCACCAATGTGTATCGCCGGTGTGTTCGGGGGACTCGACAGCGGAGTGACTCCGGAAACGACATCCGTATTCATCGAAAGCGCCTGCTTTAACGCCGTCTCCGTTAGGAAAACGTCCAAACGCCATACCCTTAAAACCGATGCCTCCTTCCGGTTCGAACGCGGTACCGATCCCGAAATTACCGTCATCGCCCTGAAACGCGCCGCCCTGATGATCAAAGAGATCTGCGGCGGACGGATAAGTTCGGAACCGGTCGACGTTTACCCCAATCCCGTTGCCCATGCCAGGGTGCAGCTGTCGTACAGCTACCTGAACCGCTTCGTAGGACAGGAAATTCCACCCGCCGATATAAAAACCATACTTAATGGTCTTAAAATCGGCATCGCGGAAGAGACTTCCGGAGGGCTGCTGCTCGATATCCCGCCCTTTAAGGTAGACGTTACCGGTGTGGCCGATGTTATAGAAGAGATACTCCGAATATACGGTTACAATAAAATCGACGCAGGTACCAGCCTGAACTCCAGCCTGTCGTATACCCCGCGGCCCGACCGTGAGAAATTGCAGTCTGTTGCATCGGCATACCTCAGCGGCAACGGCTTCAACGAAATCATGACCAATTCGCTGAGCAGCTCGCTGTATTATGAAGACGGCACCTGGTTCGATCCCGCCAAATGCGTGAAGGTACTCAACCCCCTGTCGCGCGAGCTGGATGTGATGCGCCAGACCCTGGTGTTCAGCGGACTCGAGTCCATCGCCTACAACCTGAACCGCCGGCAGCTTAACCTGAAGTTCTACGAGTTCGGCACCATTTACGAACTCACTGGTGTCAATGTACCGGCAGATATTGAACGCAACTACCGGGAACAGAAAATCCTGGCCATGTTTATAACCGGAGAGTTGGCCCCCGAAAGCTGGTATGCTCCTACTCGCAAGACCGATTACTACCTGGTGCGGGCTTTCGCCGAAGGTGTGCTGCGCAAGGCCGGCACTGCCACCGCACAACTGCGACGCTCCGAATCCCTGCCTTCTTTCTTTGCCGAAGGAGAGGTGTTTGTAAACAACGAAAAACCGATAGTGTGTGCCGGAAGGCTCAGCGACAAGCTGTTGAAGCAGTTCGGTATCGCCCAGCCCGTATATTATGCCGGAATCCACTGGGATAATCTGGTGCAGATGGTGCGTAAACATACCGTTAGCTACCGCGAAGTACCCAAATTTCCCGAGGTTCGCCGCGACCTGGCTCTTGTACTCGACAAGCAGGTGACCTATGCCACCCTGGAAGCCATCGCCCTTAAAACTGGCAAACAGCTCCTCAAACGCATCAATCTGTTCGACGTTTACGAAGGCGACAAAATCGAATCCGGAAAAAAATCCTATGCCATAAGCTTTTACCTTCAGGACGAAAACAAAACCCTCACCGACAAGGAAATCGACAAGTTTATGGAACGCATGGCCGATGCCCTCGAACGCGAAGCCGGCGCGAAAGTCCGCCGTTAGCACATTCAGATGCTGCATCCGGTTTTTACCGGCGGCACATGATGAACATCCTTTATCCCGCGCCGGGACCCAAAGACGCAGGATGTTTTTTGCATTGCGTCAGCCGAATCGTTTTGGTTCATTTATAGCTTAGGGAAGGTTCACCACAAAAGGCACTACCCTTAACCCCGACTCCTTGTCCCATTGTCGGACGCTAAGAAACCGATGCTGAAATCAATCCCCTTCCCGTCCTATTGCCGGATCCTTTAAGAATCAATGTTTTACCGGGTAACTTCGGGTTCGTAGCTACCGGTTGTTGCCAAAATGGCAGTTTTTTCGTATTTTTAACGAAAAAGCCTGACACGGATTTATTAACTTTGCAGTTCATTTAGGAGATTGAGCGGATTATGGATATACAGACGATTAAACAGCGATTTGGAATTACCGGGCATTCACCTCTGCTCGACCGGGCGATTGACGTGGCACGGCAGGTAGCTCCTGCCGATATCACCGTGCTCATCACCGGCGAAAGCGGGGTAGGGAAGGAGGCATTTCCGCAGATCATCCACAGCCTCAGCGCACGCAAACACGGACCCTATATCGCCGTTAACTGTGGTGCCATACCCGAAGGTACGATAGATTCCGAACTCTTCGGGCACGAAAAAGGTGCTTTTACGGGTGCCCACGAAGCCCGTAAAGGATATTTTGAAGTGGTTAACGGCGGTACCATCTTCCTCGACGAAGTGGCCGAACTACCTCTTTCTACCCAGGTGCGCCTGCTGAGGGTTCTCGAAACCGGAGAGTTTTTCAAGGTAGGCTCCTCCAGGGTACTGAAAACCGATGTGCGCGTGGTGGCCGCCACCAACGTGGATATGCCCGAGGCCATCCAGCGCGGGAAGTTCAGGCAGGATCTCTACTACCGCCTCAATACCGTTCCCATCAGCATCCCGCCGCTGCGCGAACGCAAAGACGATATTCTGCTGCTCTTCCGGAAATTTGCATCCGAGTTTGCCGAACGCTACCGCATGCCGCCGCTCGAGCTCGACGAATCGGCAAAACGCATGCTGATGAACTACCGCTGGCAGGGAAACGTACGCCAGCTGAAGAACATCACCGAACAGATATCCATCATTGAACAGAGCCGGCTGCTTACGCCCGCCATCCTAGAGAAATACCTTCCGCAGGAAAACCGAGACCTGCCGATTCTCTACAGCAGAGAACAGCAAAGCACCGATTTCAACGAACGCGACCTGATCTTCCGGTTTCTGTTCGACCTGAAACGCGATGTGAACGACCTGCGCAACTTCGTCCTCGGAAGAGGAAAAATGCCGGCACAGCAGGACTTCAGCAGCGATGCCTCGCTCACGCAGATTTACAAGGAATTTGAGAAAAGCGGTTCCGTGCAGGAGACTGTTGACGATACGGAGCCGCAGACGGAGCCCATCATCATTGAACCGGTATATGCCAGCGAGGTGGAAGACGAAACGCTTTCGCTCGAGAAAAAAGAGATCGACCTCATCCGCAAGGCTATTGAGAAACACGGTGGCAAGCGGAAAAATGCCGCCAAAGAGCTCGGCATCTCGGAACGGACACTCTACCGCAAGATCAAGGAGTACGACATCCGCTAACACCACAACCCATGTCCCGTAACACCCGAAGAGTACTTTTTGTAATCCTGGCCGCACTAATGCCACTGCTAAACTCCTGCGGATTCTACTCCTTTACCGGAGCCAGCATTCCACCGGAGGCACGAACGGTGTCGGTAACGCTCTTCCCCAATAAGGCCGATATCGTACAGCCTTCGCTTAGTCAGGTGTTTACCGATGCTTTGCGCGATAAGTTCACCTCCCAGAGCAGCCTCTCGCTGGTACCGCAGGGGGGCGACCTGCACTTCGAAGGCGAAATCACAGGCTATGGCACTGAACCCGTTGCCATTACCGGTCAGCAGCAGGCCGCACTCATACGGCTGAAAATAACTGTAAGCGTGCGCTTTACAAATAAATTCAGTGCCAAAGATAATTTCGAATCCACCTTTACCCGCTTCGAAGACTATCCCAGCAGCATGAACCTGAACGCGGTGGAGGAGGGACTCATCGCCAAAATCACCGAAGCCCTGGTGGAGGATATCTTCAACAAGGCCGTGGTAAACTGGTAAAAAACTATGAAACCGGCAGCTTTTGAATACTACCTCGACCATCCTTCAGCGATTGACGAGGGTGGTATACAGGAACTGGAGCAACTGGTACAGGATATGCCCTACTTCCAGATCGCACGCATGATGCTGGCTGCCGGACTGCGCAAAGCCGAAAGCGTACGCTACAACTCCCGCCTGCGCCTCGCCTCCGCCTATGCCGGCGACCGGGGCGTACTCCGTCGCCTGGTTGCCGGAGCAGCCGGGACTGCCTCAGCCCCCTTGACCAGGTTTTCGGAAAAGGAACCCGCGTTTACATCCCCGGAAGGGCAGACAATAACTCTGAGCCCGGAAGAGAGCCCCGCTCCGGCTGCGGAAACCCTTATGCCTGCAGAGGAGATGCCTTTCGTTGCACCGGAGATTTATGATACGGGCCCCGTGACGGAGGCGGAATCTCTGCCTGAAACAGAGCATGCCGTTGGCGCTTCCGCAGAAATCAGCTTGCCTGAGGATCCTGAGGCAAATGATATGGAGGCCGTTCTCGCGGAATTGCCGGAAGATGCACTGTTGCAGCTGCTCTCTGGCGAAACGGCAGATGCTGTTCCTATAGAACCCACACAAACAGAAACCCTGAAGCCTGAAGCCGGAACGGAAGAAGAGGAGATGCGCAGGCTTATGGATATCGTTGCCGGACGCCTGGCCGAGATTGCCGCCACCGAAGAGCAGGCGGAGTCTGTCGCTGTGCCGGAAGGGCAGGAGAGAGGAAGACCCCCGCTTCCCGCCGCAGACGAAGAACCTGCAATACACGCTTTCCCGGATGATTTGCTGCTGCAGGGACTCGGTACCCCGGCCTACGACCTGGAACGGGCCATGGCTGCGGATAAAGACCCGTCCGCGAAAGCGCCGGAAGCCGCACCGACGGGAAGCAGCGAGCTGATCGACCGCTTCATCCGCAACCAGCCACGCATCGGCAAGCCACGCAAAGATTTCTTCAATCCTCTGGATAAAGCACGGAAAAGCACCACCGACAGCGAAGACATTGTTTCGGAAACCCTGGCCATGCTGCAATGGAAACAGGGTAATCACGCAAAAGCCATAAAAATATATGAAAAATTAAGCTTGAATATTCCGGAAAAAAGTGCTTACTTTGCAGCCCAAATTGCGAAAATACAGGAGAGCCTGTCAAATAACTGAATTTAACGTTCATAACAAAAAAATAACATGGGAGCTTATATCTTAGTATCGGTGCTTATCCTCATCACCTGTGTACTGCTTGCGCTGGTTGTACTGGTGCAGAATTCCAAGGGCGGCGGACTTGCCTCCAACTTTGCCTCATCAAACCAATTCATGGGTGTGCGCAAAACCGCCGACTTCCTCGAAAAAACTACCTGGACTCTCGCCATTATCCTGCTTGTACTCAGCCTTTTCTCAATCTTCGTTATCCCCCGCAACGTTAACGTTGCACGTACTACCGATACCGAACTGCGCGAACTGATCAACGAACAGGCCGCACCAGTACAGGATTTTCAGGCTCCTCCCGCCAGTCAGGACGAAACCGAATAAGGAACATTTGCTTTCCGGCATCAGAATGTCAGATTGTCACAACAGTCTGACATTTTTTTTGCCGGACCGGCATTTCCTGACATCCCACTTTGCCCCGATTTTTCGTGTCATAATTCTATTTAGCTGCTGATAATCAGGCATTAATGTCATTTCCGAATATCATTGCTTTATGACAGCCGCTCCGGCAGACCGTGTTTGGCACAAATTGTGTCAAATGGCGATGAACACAACGAATGTATAACCTAAACAATTATAGCAATGACACAAGTAAATGTAAAGCCATTAGCCGACCGCGTGTTGATTCAACCGGCTGAAGCCGAACAGAAGACTGCCGGTGGTATCATTATTCCCGACACTGCCAAGGAAAAACCCCAGCGCGGAACCGTAGTTGCCGTCGGACCCGGTAAAAAAGACGAGCCCCTCACCGTAAAAGTCGGTGATAACGTTCTGTACGGAAAATATGCAGGTACCGAAATAACCGTAGATGGTAAGGATTACCTGATCATGCGCGAATCCGATATCGTTGCTGTTATCTGAACCTTAAATACGTAACAATTAAAATTTCCATATCATGGCAAAACAGATTATTTTCAATATCGAAGCCCGCGAGGAACTTAAAAAAGGCGTTGACGCCCTCGCCAATGCAGTAAAGGTTACTCTTGGTCCCAAAGGCCGTAATGTAATCATCGACAAAACCTACGGTGCACCCGTTGTTACCAAGGACGGCGTTACCGTTGCCAAAGAAGTTGAACTCAAAGACGCCGTACAGAACATGGGCGCTCAGATGGTGAAGGAAGTAGCTTCCAAAACCGCCGACATAGCCGGTGACGGCACCACCACCGCTACCGTTCTGGCTCAGGCCATCGTTACCACCGGTATGAAGAACGTTACCGCCGGCGCCAACCCCATGGATCTGAAACGCGGTATCGACAAAGCCGTTGCTTCCGTAATCGACTCCCTCCACAAACAGTCAATCAAAGTGGAGGAAGGAAGCGAGAAAATTACCCAGGTTGCAACCATCTCTGCCAACAACGACAGCTTTATCGGTGAAAAAATAGCCGAAGCTATGAATAAGGTCAAGAAGGAAGGTGTTATCACCATCGAGGAAGCCAAAGGCATAGAAACTACTGTAAAGGTGGTGGAAGGTATGCAGTTCGATCGCGGGTATATCTCCCCCTATTTCGTTACCGATACCGAGAAGATGGAAGCCGTTTACGAGAATCCTTTTATCCTGATCTACGACAAGAAGATCTCCGTGATGAAGGATTTTCTGCCCATCCTTGAGAAGACCGTTCAGACCGGACGCCCCCTGCTGATCATCGCCGAGGACGTTGACGGGGAAGCCCTCGCTACCCTGGTGGTTAATAAGATCCGCGGATCCCTGAAGATCGCTGCAGTGAAAGCCCCGGGCTTTGGCGACCGCCGCAAGGAGATGCTCGAAGATATCGCAGTTCTTACCGGTGGTACCGTGATCTCGGAAGAGAAAGGCTACCGCCTCGAAGATGCCGACCTCTCCTACCTGGGACAGGCCGAAAAAATCACCGTTGACAAGGAAAACACTACCATCGTAAGCGGACGCGGAAGCGGCGACGCCATCAAGGCACGCGTTTCCATGATCAAGGCCCAGATTGAAACCACAACCAGTGATTACGACCGGGAGAAACTGCAGGAACGCCTTGCCAAACTGGCCGGCGGTGTTGCCGTAATCTACGTCGGAGCTGCCAGCGAAGTGGAAATGAAAGAGAAAAAAGACCGTTTCGACGACGCCCTGCACGCTACCCGCGCAGCCATCGAAGAAGGTATCATCCCCGGCGGTGGTGTGGCTTACATCCGCGCCATTAAAGGCCTGGAAGACCTGAAAGGCGACAACGAAGACGAAGATACCGGTATCGGCATCGTAAAACGCGCCCTCGAAGAACCCCTAAGGCAGATTGTTGCCAACGCAGGACTCGAAGGTTCGGTAATTGTACAGAAAGTACGCGAAGGCAAAGACGACTACGGTTTCAACGCCCGCACCGAGATCTACGAAAACCTTTACCAGGCCGGCGTAATCGACCCGACCAAGGTTGCCCGCGTAGCCCTCGAAAATGCAGGCTCCATCGCAGGTATGCTCCTCACTACCGAATGCGTACTCGCCGATATTAAAGAAGAAAAAGAACCCGCAATGCCTAACCCCGGAATGGGCGGCATGGGTGGAATGTACTAATCCACTACCCCATACTAAACAAAATTCGCCGGAAGCAGCGGATGCCCCTGATCGCCCACGTGCGGCCAGGGGCTTTTTTGTATGTATATGCCTGCTGAATTCCGGATAGCGCCCGGGGTGGCGGATTTAATTTCCCTTATCCCGCGCAAAGACGCGAAGACCGTTGCTTGTTTTTGGATTCCGGAAGCCGGGGGATTTGAGTGCCCTTTTGACCCGGGAGAGCTCACCGGAGGTAAACCCCCAATCATATGCTCCCGTGCCTGTTTTCCGGTAAGATTTACCGGAATTGCCGCCGATGGTTCGAAAATGCTTCCAAATGTCTGGAAAAATTAGTATCTTTGTAGTAATATATGCAATGAAATAGCAAGTGTAAAAATAAACAAATACTCTCAACATGAATTTAAAACTGAAAGAATTAAAGGACATAATTTCCGATAACTGTGTTACAATCGTCCTGAATACACACAGAACAAGTCCCGATAACAGAAAGGATCCCTTAACACTCAAAAACCTGATAAAGGAAGCAGAAGAGCGGCTTTTTTCGGATGAAAACAAGCGGGACGCCAGATTTCTTGTGGACAGATTAAGGGATATGGAGTCAAAAATAGACCATAGCCACAACCTGGAAAGTCTCGTTCTTTTTGTGAACGAAGATATTGCAGAATACACCCGCCTGCCCATCGTTGTGACAAACCGAGTGGTGATTGACAACACCTTCGCCACTCGTGATCTGGTTAGAGCAATGCACAGTGAGTCGAATTATTATATTCTGGTGCTGAGTCAGCAAAAGGTCAGACTGATCGAAGCGTTCAACGACAAGGTGGTTGCAGAAGCCGGCAAGCCGTTCCCTATGGAAAATACCCGGTTTTATCCGGCCAGCAAAGCCGAACTCTCCAATGCGGGCAGACAGACAAATCTTATTGCTGAGTTCTTTAACGTTGTGGACAAGGAAGTGAATAAGCACAGAAAGGACAATCCATTGCAGGTGTTAATCTGTTCGGATGAGAGTAATTACCACGAGTATTTGAAAATTGCCGACCAGAAGCAAAGCATCTTCGATACCTGGTTGAACGGAAACAGGGTAGAGGAGAAGCCGCACCATATTGTTGCGGAAGCCTGGAAAATTGTTAATGAATATACCATTGCGAAAAACAACGCCAGAAAGGATGAGCTTAAACAAGCCGTTGGCCGGAACAGGGTTTTAAGCGACACCAGCGAAATTTGGCGGGCAATAAAACAGGGAAGGGTTCAAACCCTTTTTATTGAGCAGGGTAAGTTTCAGCCTGCCATTTTGGAAAACGACCATATTGAATACGTGCCGGACAATTTTCGGGATAAGAAGGGAGTCGTGGACGATATCTACGACGAACTGATTGAAGCAAACATGAACTACGGTGGTGACGTGGTTTTTCTGCCCAAAGGCGAATTGACCAAATTCAATGGTTTTGGAGCGATTACCCGGTATTAATCCCCTTTGCGGGCGTGCACAGGTAATGGCGGATTTGCTGCTGTAAGAGAATTTCAGTGTGGATTTACTTTTCAGAATAATCTCATCAGGTGCTCCGCGAGGATGGCAACGGCATCGGACGCCAGCAGGATGAGAATTCCGGAAACTTTCCTGAGTTTTGCCTTTGCAATAATGCCGGCTGCCAGGGCTGTAAGGACTGCAATTGCCGCAATCAGCTCGTTCCCGTGCCAGTGGTTGAGTCGCCACAACCAATAGGTGAAAATCCCGGCCGACATGAGAAGCAGTACCATACGGGTGCCCGGACCGGTATCACGTGCCGCGAGTCCATATGCAAACGTCAGTGCGACAAATCCCATGTAGACATACAGTCCGGCGTTTTGCACGGAGAAGGGCGGAGATATTGCCATAATTAATCCGGAAAAAATTCCGGCGGCAAGCACCCCCCAATAAACATTCTTCATCTTTATCTGCCTGTAAAGGGCATACACCCCCGCCAACGTTAACAGGATCTTCAGTATTATCATGGCCGTTTTGTTTTATTACCCCGGTGTTCGTTTCATTTCCTGATTTCCCGGCAACTGCAGACGTGCGCGCCGGAGACCGGAAGCAAGTATTTAAAGGTATAATTTTTGGTATTAACGGCCGGCAAATAAATCGTCCGGATTAATCCGGTTGCAGTCCGTAACGGCCCTGGTAATAAATCGCCCGATGTCGCAGGCAGCCTGATGCTTTCGTGATGCCGTGATCTGCCCTGCAAGCAAACGGTACCATGCAATGCCGGACGGAGAAGTTAAGGTAAGAAATGCAATCGTACGCCAACGGTTTCTTCATATGTTAAATCACTTGCTTACCAGATGATTATTTCTTATCTTTAAGATGCTTAACAGCGCTATCCCTATTCCTTTTCATCATATTCAACATCCGGGCAACATGAAAACAATCGTCCTTTTTGTTTTTGCTTTCGTCCTGCAGATATCCCTTGTTCTGTCGCAGACAATTCTGATAAGCAGTTTTGACGAAAATCAGGAAGACTGGATCGCCGAAGGCGGTGCCATTTATTATTGGCCTCAAAATGGAAACTCCGGGGGCTTTATCGAATTTGAAGACAATCAGGATGGAGCAGGCGTATTCATTGCTCCGGCCAGATTTTTCGGGGATCTCAAAGCCTATAACCTTGGCTCCATTGAGTTTGACCTTAAAAATACTTACAGCAACGGGCAGAATTTATTGTATGGCTATGGAGCAGTAACAATTACTTCCCCGTATATTACTGCAACCAATAATGTTGTACCCCTGAATCTTTTTAGTGAATGGTCGCCTTTTTCGGTTCCATTTAATGCCGAAAGCTGGAATATGACGCCAACAGGATGGGATTCACTGATATCCGATGTTACACGTATAAGCATTCAGATGGATGCAGAATGGAATTATTACGATAAAACCGGATTGGATAATTTTGCCATTAAACCGTCTGCAACTGCAGTTGAATCCTTACAAAATGGTATTGATTCCCGGCTTTCCCTTTGCCAGAACTTTCCCAATCCTTTTACCGAAACCACCCGCATCGTTGTTGAAGTTACCGGAAGAGCGCACGCTATTTCACTCGTACTGATAAGCCCCGGCGGATCGGAGATAGAAACAATTTATCAGGGCACACCGGGCCCCGGAAAACATACCTTTTACATAGATGCCGGCAACCTTCCGAAGGGGCTCTACCTGATCCGTCTTACAAGTCAAACCCAATCCCTGACCAGGAAAACCGTTATTAATTAATGCCTGCCGGGCTGTTCAATGCGGAAATCTGCTTCGTAATTTGAAATTGCGGGGTGGTAGATTGGGGAATGCTTAAACAATAACCGGATTACTAATTATCTGTAAAGATTTTGGAAATTCGACCTTAGGCCCTGAAAATTCATAAAGCTCCATAATCCCAAACCTTTTATATATCAATATTTACCTTAGCAGACAATCCTCTTGCCGGATGTATTAAAAACAGATGATTCCTGCAAAATCCCACGTCCTTTTTTTCTAGCATGATTATTGTTATTTTTGTGCGTCTCCGGATTTTCAGGGATATTTGTCTGATTCTATGATTAAAAGAGTAACGCTATGATGACACGTATTTTTTCGTTTATCGCTGTTTGTCTGCTTTTGCTGGGGGGTGGTGTAAGGGCTCAGGAAGCAGGTTCGGCAATGCCCGTAGATAAGGATACGCAGCTTTTTACCTTTCAGGAGGTGGTTTCCATGGAAGGGACGGCCGATGAGCTTTACATCCGCTGCATAGAGTGGATCAATACACGGTATAAAAACCCGGCCGATGCCTGCAGGGTGCGCAACCGCGAAAGCGCGTACATCGAAATCGCACACCGCTTCGAGATATACAACCAGGCCGAAGGTACACGCGTTAATGCCGGCATCGTTAATTACGTACTGAAAATCGAATTCAAACCCGGACGTTACCGCTATACCCTTACCGACCTCGTTCTGCGCCAGTCGTCGCGATACCCCATCGAACGCTGGATGGATAAATCCGACTCCATGTATTCCCCTCTCTACGATTCCTACCTCCAGCAGGTAAACACCCAGGCCCTCGAACTTATCGATTCCCTCAAAGCCGGAATGCAACCCCCGGTGGTGAAGCAAGAAGAAAGATGGTGAAGTTTTGGTGGCCGGAGAATAAGCTTTTTTAGTTCGGGTTTTTCATTCGTCCTCCCTTCTGGTTAAGCAAAGGGCGCGGATCGTTTTTTTTGCATTTCAGCAGCCCGGGAATTTTAGTTTTTTTTGTCCCGGGAGAGTTCAATGAAGGTTACTAAGTGGTCCCATTTTCCTTGA
>JALHHH010000038.1:0-18354 GCA_022837485.1 Bacteroidales bacterium | reverse complement strand
CTTTTTCTGTCAAAAAAGTGACAAATAACCACGGCTAATATACAATTCCGGTCCTTTGCCAGCACCGGTGCGTTACGCCACAGGTAAGATTCCGTTTACGAAGGATCGGGAAATGGAGCCGGGAATTGTGAGAATCCTGAAATAATGAAACAATTCAGTGATTTTACATTACAATCGTATCCCTGAATGCACAACTTTTCTTTGGGATTATATCCTTTGCTGTACACTTCCTTTGGTTTGCATCTCTTTATTGAGCTGGTCCTGACTTTGTTCGGGCTTCGGGAAGAATATGTAAGCTTGAGCTGAAGACATACGTTAACAAAGGCTAAATACCAACGAGCGGATGGTTGAATTGAGAAAGATTGTATTTTTAATGAAACATTCGGCCGGCCGGAATGGGATAATTTCAGAAGTGCCCGTTGGTACTTAGCCTCGGACGTTTTGATTTCATGCATAAAACATCCTGCAAATCTTTGACATAATAGACTTATTATGAAATATATATTTTTGATAGCGGCATTCAATGCTCTTTTTTTTTCATTTTTAATACTTCAGAAGAAAAAGGCACTACACGATAAAATTCTTATCTGTTGGCTACTCTATTTAAGCCTATATACGGGTATTTATGGTTTGTTTTACAACGAACTTTTTACCGATTTTCATCTGCTTTCAGTAAGTTTTATTTCATTACTCCTACTTCACGGGCCATTTCTGTTTTTTTACATATCGGCATTGATTGACCATAAAGACCGATTCAGGAAAGAAAAACTTCTGCACTTTATTCCCTTTATCTTATTCAACTTGTATATTGTTATTGCTTCTTTTAGCCCGGAAATTTCAGAGCAAATTAACTTAGACCATACAGAAAGTGCTCACGGAGCTCCACTGTTATTGAATGTTTTTTTGTTGCTCACTGTGATTTCGGGACCTTTTTATTTCATTATTTCAATCTTGCTTCTTAAAAAACTAGATATTAATATTTTCAACAATTTTTCTACCTACGAAAATGTCAACCTGGATTGGTTGCGAAGGCTTGTATATACTTTTGGTTTAATATGGACGGTATTAATGATTTTTGCGACTATACACCATGTTTTCCAGATGTTTTCATGGATTTTTTGTACCCACGGGCTGACGCTTTCCTTGTCTGCATTTATAATATTAATTGGATATTATGGCTTGAAGCAAAAAGAAATCTTCATTCAATATCCCAACCTGAACACCGAATACGTAACTGAGCCGAAGACCAAATATGCCGGAATGCTCCTGAAAAATGAAGATATTGAGCAATATGTGAGTAAAATAAGACATTTTATGGCTGCCGAAAAACCTTATCTGGATGCCGACCTTACCCTTCCTGAGCTGGCCAATAGGCTGGATATTCCTTCGCATCATCTTTCACGGGTAATCAATGAACATTTCGGGATCAATTTCTTTGATTTTATTAATCAGTACAGGATTGAAGAGGTGAAAGCAAGGATTGACAATCCTGAATACCGGAATTTATCGCTTTTAGGAATTGCATTTGATAGTGGTTTTAATACAAAATCGGCATTTAACAGGGTTTTTAAAAAAATGACCGGATTTACCCCCAGTGAATATCGAAAACAATTATAAACCTTTCTATCTGAGCAATAAGTTTTCTCGTATGGACCTATATTATACAACAGGACTTAATTTTTCAAGTGAATGCGTGCTACCTTACAAAGTAGGTCGCACAGGGATAATCACAAATGTAATTTTGTTTCACCATAGTTCGATTAGTAACCCTTAAAATTTGAATAAGATGAGAACAAAAGAAACAAATTTGGCAACAACCAGTCCGGAGAGACTTCAAAACCGTAAAAGGTACAAATCAATCTTCTCGATTGTTTTATTATTCGCATTAATGATACTTGGTTCACTCCCTGCATCTGCGCATTGCGATTCCTTTGATGGTCCTACAATTAAAGATGCTGTTAAAGCTCTTGAAACAAACAATGTTAATTTAGTTTTGAAATGGATTACTCCGGAACAGGAAAAAGTAATTATCCCTCTATTTAATAAAACCTATTCCTTAAAGACCGGGGACAAAGAAGTATATGAGATTGTGGAAAAGCATTTTTTTGAAACCCTTGTAAGGCTGCACCGCGAAACAGAAGGAGCGCCTTTTACCGGGTTAAAACCTGCCGGAACAACAAAAAAGATTGTTCAATTAAGCGACCAGGCTTTGGAAAGTAATAATGTTGAAGACTTACTTGTTAAATTAAATACCCACATCGATAAGTTGATAAAGGAGAAATATGAGAAAGTTGTAGCACTTGACAAAGTGAGAAACGATTCTCCTGCAAAAGGTCGTGAATATGTGGAGGCTTATGTTGATTACACTCATACTATTGAAGCAATCCATGACATCGCAGAACAGAGTGGAGGTCATTCATCGCATAATCATTGAATCTGAAATAGGCATCAAAAAATCTTCCCTGAGATTTATCGGGGAAGATTTTCTATTTTTAGATTTTTAAAGTTTACAAAACCTCATTTCTTTATAAAACTCCGGGAGGTATAGTGTCTCTGTCAAGTTTGCTCCCCCGCACCGGCTTTTGCTACTGCGGACAGTGACAAAGCCGCAATCCCCAATGTTTTATACATGTAACCCTTGCCAATGCTGAACAAAAACCGGAAAACGAATAAACAAAAAAAATATGGGAACCTGGGGAACGGGAATTTTGTCGGGTGATTTTTCGTCCGATGTCTATGATGATTTTTTCAATCTCTACAACGAAGGGATAAGTGTTAAAGAAATTACGGATATACTCATCAGGGAAAATCTTGAAACTATCGCCAATCATCCACCCGATGCGTGCGAGTTTTGGTTTGTAATTGCTCTTGCACAATGGGAATGCAAAGCCCTGGAAGAATCGGTTTTTATCAGAGTAAAGAGTATAATAGAATCTCGGGAGAATTTGCAACACTGGAAAGAAGCAAATGCATCTTCTTCCGATATAAAGAAGAGAGAAAAAGTATTGATTAAATTTCTTGATAAACTACAGACCGGGCGAAAAACAGCAAAAAAAAACAGGAAGAAAACCCTTTACACTTCAATTTTTAAAAAAGGAGATTGTTTAACATACATAATGAAAAATGGTAACTATGGCGGTGCATTGGTGTTAACGGATGAACAACAGACTATCTGTGGGACTAATTTTATTGCCATTACCACTATAGATCAGAAAGAAAAACCCGCCGTGGAAGATTTTAAGAAATCCGATGTTTATGTTAAGAAACTAAGCTCTAAAAATCAATACTTTCTGGGAGATAAATTGTTTGATGAAGAACCTCAGATTGCAGGGTTTGATGCATACCTTTTCAAAAGAGAAAATGTTGAAATTGAGATAACAGGAAATCTTAAGGTGTATAAAGAATACGAGCCCGGAAATAGAATTAAGGGCTATGGCTGGGGACAATTAACGGAGATTGTTCCACAAAGAGAAGAGTTGGAGAAAATATACGGCAAACCAAAAACAAGAATAAAATTATCCGAATGGCTAACGAAGCGCTGGTTTTAACAGGCGTCCTGCAAAATCAGGGGGTTCGGGCTTCTGTTAAAATAAAGTGCTAAGTCCGGACTTTGAAAATCTAAGGATTTTTAGTGCTGAAGATCTTCGTCTTCGCAAAGCGCTAATCTGTTATCATACAACCCAAGTACACTCTGCAAATCATTGCCTGATGAAACCCGGTAAGGAATTAAGAAACAAATACAAAACGGATTATAACGACAGGACCGATTTTGCCTCCTGTGCACGACTGTTGCAAAGTATCTGGAGAACGGAGAAAGGCTTTGAATATGAAAAGTATGGGAACTTCCTGAAACCGGATTTTGCTAAAAGGACAGGCGCTAATTTTTTAACAAAAGGAATTTTTGAAATTGTAAAGCAAGAGGTTCAAAACAAACACGTTGACGGGAAGGTTATTAAGGAACCAAGGATCTGGAATAACCTTCTTTCAAGCCAGCCATTGGCATTCAATTTATTCGGAGAATTGAAACTGAACCTGAATCTCGCTTCCCTGGTTTTTAATTCCCTGTTTCCGGACCGGAAAATCAAGGACGTTAAGGACATTTGGTTTGAATACTCTCCAGGCAGAAAAAACATGCAGTATACCGGCGACAGCTCCGCATTTGACGTTTTTGTGCTCTACGAGAATGAACTGGCTGAAGAGTGCTTTTTTGGAATTGAAGTAAAATATGCGGAGAACTTGTACGACGAACCTTCCACACATAAGAATAGGTACGAAGTAATTTCGGTTCAATCGGGAATTTTCAATATGTCATTCCTTGACAAATTAAAAGAAAAGCCGATTCAACAAATATGGCGCGACCATCTTTTGGCTTTAAGTATGTTCCTTATAAACAAGGATTACAAGACAGGCGATTTCATTTACCTTTATCCGGCTGAAAATATAAACTGCCAGGCCGGAATTCAGCAATACATGCTGACGTTTTATACTTCCCCGGAAAATTATTTCAAACCACTGACTTTACAAAAATTGGTTGAAACAATAAAATCGTTCAGTTCTGAAAATTGGATTATAGAATTTGAGAACAGATATTTGAAATTCGAAAAAACAAGGCCGGCAGTCATCCGCGCATCTGTATGATTGCGTCCTGGGTTCCGGCAACCCAAAATCAACCCTCCAGCCATCAAATCATGAACATCCTTAAATTAGTTAACGGAAAAGTGGAGATCCGGGAAGATAGCGGTTCGCTGGTCCGGACAATCTGGAACGGGGATTCAAGCGGTGCACGGTGGCACGGCTCCGATATCGCAATCGCCATATCCAGGGGAAAAACCGAACTACGCAAGGAGAGCGGCGCTCTTATCCGGGTAATTTGAGCGAACTACAATAATATCCCCTGCCGGGACGCTGTAAAGGCAACGGCCGACGGTGCCGGTAACGAGCCTGAAGGATTGCCGCAACGGACGGGATCAATGCCTGCATATTGCCGCCGTTCGGGTAATTGTAAAACGACCGCCGGAGACAAAAATCAATGCATGAAACAACATGAAAACAGCATTAACAACAATTGGGTCCCGGGGCGACATCCAGCTATATATTGCTCTCGGGATTGAATTACAAAAAAGCGGACATTCCGTAACCATTTTGACTCACCACTGGGCAAAACAGATCGTGAATTCATACGGAATTGCGCATATTCCGGTAGGCGACGACGTGGATATTGATTATACAGCCAAACAATTTGTTGAGAATTCATCCAATAATCTCAAAGGATTTAATTTCGCTCTGACTTTTATTTACGACAACCTGAGAAAGTGTCACAAGGACTTATTACCGGCGTTAAAGGATTTCGACCTGGTCGTTGGGCACGGTATAGTTGGTGAAGCCGAAGCAGAGATACTAAACATACCCTTTGTTACCGTTTCCATTGCCCCTATGGGTCTTCCGAAGGAATACCGGAAATCTGAAAATATACTGAAGGAGCTGGGCGTATATTTATCCGATAAAATAACGGGCGCAATTTTTGGCGGACCGTACAAACGCTTTCGCAGAGATGTCGGATTGCTGTATCCGGGGAAAAACAGGTATCCGCACCTTGCCATAATTCCGATGCCTTTATTCTTGCAGAAACCAAATCCGAACTGGAAAGAAACAACGGAAATCACCGGTTATTTCTTTGCAAAAACACCAAAAGATTATTCTCCGCCCGAAGATTTGCTGAATTTCATAAATAATGGGGAAAAGCCCGTTTTGGTGACCTTTGGTTCCATGTTTCATGGTAAGGAGCAGACAGAAAATCTCTACAGGACGGTATGCGAGTCGATGGAGAAGTCGGGTACAAGAGCAGTTCTGATAATGCCCGGTATAAATGAACAGGAAATAACGCCCCCCGGTAACATCAGTATTGCAAAACAAATTCCCTACAGCTGGTTGCTCGGGCACGTTGAATTGGTTGTTCACCATTTTGGGTTTGGAACAACTGCGGAAGTATTAAGAGCGGGACTGCCGTCCATTCCGGTACCGCATATTTTTGACCAGAAAATAAGGGCTGCTACCATCCATAAACTCGGGTATGCTTGCAAACCACTAAACATTAATCGGTTAAACAGCAGCATTTTATCCAATGCAATACTATCGGTAAAAAACAACCGGGAGATGAAAAAGAAGTGTCTGGAAGCTGGTGCCAGTATTTCCAATGAAAATGGAGCCGAAAGGGCTGCTAAATTAATTACCAGATACATTGAGGAAACGATCGGCCACCCCCGGCATCGTACATAAATTATTGGATAGTCATTGCATTACCGGGCATACCGGTTTTATCAAAAGCAGTCGTAACCCCGCAGGTCGGTTCTTGGGAATGCCCGCCAGTTTATAGCCTGGCCGTAACATCCGGGCATTAACCAATCCGGAAGTAAAATATTGGCAATCTTTCACGCGCAGGCATCAATCCGGCCCGGGGCTCCTGTTCCTTTTTTTTATCTCCTTAGGCGTTTCACCCGGAGGGGCAAGTGCCAGAAAGAACGGGCTCCATCTCTGTGCTTTACCATAAAAGTAGCGCAGGTTCCCCTGCAGGCAATGACTCCGGGCCGGTCTTATTTCAAATTCCCTCCCGTGTTTTTCTCCTGTTTTGGATTTGCCGGCAACGAGCATACTTCCTGTTAAACTAATATCGATCATAATTTAATAATTAATTAAAATTGTCTTGGAAATTGGAGAAAAGTGATAAGTTTGTGGGGATATCTGCTAGTTAGGCACAAGCATAGAAAACCGACAGCAATGGCAATAACCGACAGAACGAGAAAAAGTCTTTGGGCGAAATCAGGGAACAGATGTTCAATCTGTAAAACTGAATTATTCTCAAATAAAGTGGATGCGGAGGAATTCAACATCGGTGAAGAATGTCATATAATTAGCAGTAAAGACAAAGGTCCAAGACATAAACCGAATATTTCAGACTATGACCTATTTGACAATCTAATTCTTTTGTGCAGAAATCATCATCGTGAAATTGACGAACTAACTGACACATACACAGAAGAGCTTTTAAGATATATCAAGTTGAATCACGAAAAGTGGGTTCAGACAACAATCAACAACGCAATTAACTCGCAGAAAAAAGTTCAACCAAAATTCTTGACAAGAATAACTTCAGGAAAAGACCTCTTAAACATCGTTTCAGATTCACACGGTTACAGAACGGACTATGACGAAATAGAAAACGAAGAAGACGCTGAATATATTGGAGGTGTTCTACAAGATTTAGTTGACTATGGAGATCTAAGCGGAATGGTTGAAACTTATGACAAGGTAAAAATGGGATTTGAACTCAACAAGCTATTAAAGGACTTGGAAGAAAAAGGTTATTACTTGTTTGGAGAAAAAGGTATTGAACGAATGAAATTTTCAAATGGAGAGACTGACAAATGGTCAATAGCAACATTAGTAATTAAGAAAAAGGATAGTTCTGAAATTATAAAAGTAGATTTGAATGAAAGCGACAAGAATGCCAGTGCCTAACAGCACCTACCCAAAAGTGGCGGTTCAGTGGTTAAATCAAGCTTTGTGCTCCTTCAAAGTTTCTGCTTGGTTGACAGTAAAGTGCTTCGAAATCCGCCACACCGCCAAGCCGCCAACCGTTGCCGCCAAGTGCAAAAGATACAACGAAGTAAAAAAATTATAAGTAAGCCATTGTGTAAGACAGATCTTCCAAATCGGCTACAAACTCATACCGTCACTTCGTAATATCCGGGATTCACAATCTCCCCCTCCTCCCCATCCATAATAACACATGCAGTTATTCGCTATGCATCCGGCACAATATCCGTTCCATCCCCCCCTCCTCAAACTAACCAATCCATCCCTCTGATTTCTTCTTTCCATGCTCATCCATCCCGGACCGCTTTGAACAATTATTTACCTTTGTGGAATGAAATGGCAAGTTTATTTACTTGTATTGCTCTGCTGTACAGTGCATTTCAGGGCTTTGGCGGTGGAAGACGATACTTCACGAAAGACCCTGCACCATTATAATGAGCTTTTTTATGAAGCCTTTGAGAAGGGGGAGAATTATAAGGCTCGTGAATACGCTGCCAGGGCTCTGATCGTTGCCTTAAAAAGAGGACAAAAGCGTGATATTGCTATTGTATACAGCAATCTGGCAATCATAAATGCACGTATGGGCGATTATGAGAAGGCCAACCAGTATAATCTGAATTCGCTGAGGATCTTTACGGAGCTGAACGATACCCTGCATATTGCCCGGTGTAATCTGAATATAGGCTCGGTGTTCATAGAGCTTAAGGAGTACAGCAAGGCTTTGTCCTATATTGAGGATGCCAGGGATTCGTTTTATGAAATCAACGACCGGCTGGGGTACAGCATCTGCATGTCGAACATCGGTTCGGTATACCTGGCGCTGGAGGATTACAAAACGGCGCTGCCGATATTTTTTGAGGCAGTGGAGATCGATGAACGGAACAACGATCCATCGGGCACCTCTTCCAATTTCCTGAATATTGCGATTGTTTACCTGAACCTTAAAAATTATACCGCTGCCGGCGAATATCTGCGCAAAGCACTGGCCATCGATATGGCCATGGGCGACAGAAGCGGCATTGCCTCGGCTCAGTTTAATGGAGCAAAGCTGATGCTCGCTGCCGGAAAGAGCGATTCGGCCCTCTATCTCTGCAGAAAGAGTATTCTTATGTTCAGGGAAACGGGGCAGCTTTCGGATGAGGCCAATGCCCTGCAGCTGCTGGCAGAGATCTACGGGCAAACGGGCGACTACCGGCTGGCCTACAGTTACCACATGAAGGCTTCCGATCTAAGCGACAGTTTGATGAACCTCGACAAGGTGGCCAGGATTGGAATGCTGGAGGAGAAGTATATTAATGAGAAGCTGAAGGGCGAAATTCTGTCGCTGGAGTATCGCAGCCGGCTGCAGGAGACCCGAATAGAGAATCAGCGGAAACTGATCGCCGCCTGGCTTACGGGTTTTGTTCTTTCGGTCGTTGCTATGGCGATCATCGTCGTACAGCTGAGGAAAAAGAACAATGCCTATAAGTTTATCGTGCACAAGAACATCGACCTGATGAAAAAGGAGAGGGAGCTTGGAGGTGCGGTCAGGAAGCTTGGCGAAGCAAAACAGGAGCTGGAGCTGCTAAAGAGCAGACAGGAGGTGAGTGAAGCGCCGGTGCCGGAGGGCGCTTCCGACGATAAAACACGACCGGCACTGAGTGGAGACGAAAGAAAGAATCTGCTGCTGAAGCTGCACGAAGCACTGGTCAACGATAAACTGTACACGAAAGCCGATCTTACGGTGGAGAAGCTTGCCAAAAAGCTGTCCACCAACCGCACCTACCTGTCTCAACTGATAAATGAAGAGTTTCAGAAAGGATATTCCGACCTGATCAATGAATACCGAATCCGGGAGGCTATGTCGCTGCTGTCGGACCCGGTGTCGGGCCAGCGGTATTCCATCGATGCCATAGCCCGCGAATCGGGTTTCAACAACATCTCCAACTTCAATATGCTGTTTCGCAAACATGTGGGCACTACCCCCTCGGTATTTCGTAAAAACGCTCATTCACAGTAAATTATCTGCCCGATTATAGTTATAATTTTACCAATTCACAACTATAAAAGTTGTACCTTCCGGCAGTGTGCCTTTATTTTGTTGTCCGGGCGTAGTACTACGCCGCTGCGATTCAATACAACTAAAAAAACGACATTTATGAACACTAAGGATTACCTCCTGAAATGGATTTTTGTGCTGCTGCTGTTTGCCGCCGGCACTACGGGTGCCCATGCACAATGGATTATAAACGAAAGTTTTGAAGGTGGAGCCATTCCGGCAGGCTGGACCACCTACGATGCCAACAACGACGCCTCAACCTTCAGGGCCTTCAATAAGCCAACCCATGCACATACGGGCGATTATATCTGTTTTGTTGACAGTTACGGCAACAATGGAAACGATTGGCTTGTAACGCCACAGGTGGCCATACAGGCGGGCGATGTGTTAAACTTCTTTGCCCGCTCGTGGTATGGTACGGAGGATATGGAGGTTAAACTCTCTACTACCGGAAACGCCATCTCCAACTTTACCGTTACACTGGGCTCCGTTACCGGATTGGGTACCTCATATCAGGAATTCAACTACGACCTTAGCGCCTATGCCGGCCAGAATGTATATCTTGCCATCCACTGGATGCAGGATACCTACGGCTTTATAGTTGACGACATAAAGGTGGGTCAGCCGCAGGCCAACGACGTGGGCACACTGAACGTTATCAGTCCGGGCAGTTTCATCATTATTGATACTCCGGTAGTGCCGACAGCCACCATAAAGAACTACGGTACCGGGGAAGTTACCGCAGATTTCCCCGTAGTCTGCAACATTACCGATGCCGAAGACAATGTAGTGCATACCTCGGAGGTTACCTTTACCGATCCGCTGGCCGCAGGAGCAACCGCTGCCGTACAGTTCACCGGATGGACGCCAACCGCGGAGGGCAGCTACAGTATTGAGGTATATACGGCCATGGCTGGCGATGCCGACTTAGCCAACGATACGGTGGTGTCGGCGTTCGATGTCGTGCAGCATTACGGAACCGGTGGCCCGGATGCAATGGGGTACCGCTGGATCGACAGCGGCGAAACCGGCGGTCCGGTTTACAATTGGATAGATATCAGTGCTACCGGCACCTCGACGGTAACGTATGGGGTAAATGCCTTCGCCGGCGATGACAACTTCTCGGAAGCCATTCCCATTGGATTCGATTTCCCCTATTATGGTATAAACCGCACTTTCTTCCATGCCGACATCAACGGCACCCTGCTGCTGGCCGCTAACAATTGGGTGAAACCTTACCCCGACAACGGCTGGGATAACGACGGCAACGTTTTTAATTATCATGAAACGATTCCCGGTTATTCCGGAATGCCGGCGCTGATCTCCGTTTTCTGGGATGACCTTATTGCCACCGAAGGAACTGGAAACGTTTATTTCCAGACTTTTGGCACAGCTCCCGACAGATATACGGTTGTGCAATGGAGCAACCTGGCTTTTGTGGCAGGTACCGGCGGAACGCCCACACTTAACTTTGAGGTGATACTCCACGAAAATGGAGATATCGTCATGCAATACCAGAATGTGGCCAACGGACAAACCGGCGGAGCCAATCCCCACGATTTCGGATTGAGTGCCACCGTGGGGACGCAGAACGACGACTGCACCACCGGCCTGGGTTACCTGAATGAGATTGTGGAAAGCAGCGGCTACGTAGGCCCCGATCCGGCAGGAAACCTGCTGAAGAACGAGATGGCCATAAAATTCTATCCCGGTGAAGACAACCAGGTGCCGATGATCACCACCATAAAGGCATGGAATACCTTCAATACATACGCACACCTGCAGGCTACCATCACCGATTTGTCGGGTCTGGCTTCCGACTCGCTCTACTACAACTACGGAAGCGGCTGGATGGCGGTTACCCACGACTCCATTAACCAGACCAACGTGTATCATTACAATCTGCACGACCTGCCTTTGGGCGTTACCGTGGAATATTACTTTGCCGCAACCGACAATTCGGCGGCAGCCAACAGGGGTGTGCTTGAAACGTTGAACGGCGAACCCCTGATGTTCAAGGTGCTGCCTACCAATGATGTGGAAGTGCTGATACTATCGCCCGGCAACATCCCCGGTTTCCAGGACTACCAGAACATTGAACTGCCCGTATACATGAATGCACTGGAAAATGCGGGCATCGCTTACGATGTATACAACTGGGCAGCCTTCAGTCAGTATACCATACCGGAGCAGTACAACATCGTCTTTGCCTATTCCAACTCAACGGGTTCCACCCCTGTTCACGATACGCTGTCGAAAGCCCTGATAGGTTTTCTGGATGGAGGCACACAGGCCATGCCGAGGAACATCTTTTTTGCCTCCGACAACCTGGCATCGGCCCAGCATGCTCTGCCCAACAGCAGTTATCTGAGGAAGTTCGCCACGGCTTACCTGCGTACCGGATTTGAAGTACAGCCCAATCCCCCGATCTATGGAGGAGGCGACGGCCTGGGCGGACCCGATTCCCCCGGTTACCACAACGGAAGCATCATCGGCACAGCCGGTTCACCAATAGGCACGCTGAACCAGGAGATACCGGTTTATGCCGACAGCCCGGATGTTATCTACCCGCGCACCTGTCCGGAAGTATATGCCCCCGAGGTTTCCAATCCGGATATCACCTCCCGCACAGCCTTCAGGTTCGAGGACGGACCCATATCGGGCAATGCCTATTCCAAAGGGAATCCGGCTGCCGTTTGGCTGGACAACATCGTTTATAAGTCGTTCTTCCTTAGCTTCGATCTGTCGCAATTTACCGCCACCAGCGACATACAGACCACCATCAACGAAGCACTGGAATGGTTTACCCCTGAATCCTTTGTTATAACAGTGGAAGCCATGCCCGGCGACGGCGGAACGGTAACGGGAGGCGGCACCTATACGTCGGGCTCTACCGCCACCGTAACGGCTACTGCCGGCGACATCTATGAATTCGTGAACTGGACAGAGAACGGCACGATTGTTTCCAGTGAGCCGGCCTACTCCTTCACCGTGACTTCCGACCGCGCCCTGGTGGCCAACTTTACGGTAGTAACCTACAACGTGACCGCTGTCGTAATGCCGGCAGAAGGAGGAACGGTTACCGGAGAAGGCTCCTATGTGTATGGTGCCATTGCCTCGCTGACGGCCACACCCGCAAGCGATTACGTCTTCCTCAACTGGACTTCCGGAGGCGCAGTGCTGTCAACAGAGCCTGAGATAGAGATAACAGTACTGTCGGACACCTCTCTGGTGGCAAACTTTGAGAGCCAGATTATGCAGTGGGAAGTCACGCTTTATGCGGATCCTGAAGTAGGAGGAACCGTTACCGGAGCTGGCATATATGCCTCAGGAACGGAAGTAACCGTAACAGCCGAAGCAGCAACCAACTTTATGTTTGACTTCTGGGAAGAGAACGGCGAAGTGGTCTCCACCGAAGAGAGCTACACCTTCAGCATAAACGGCGACAGAGTGCTCACGGCCCACTTCAAGGATATAACGTCAACCACGGAAGTTGACCTGAAGGAGTTTGGCATTAGTCCAAATCCCACCTCTGATTACATCACCATCCAGAACAGGACAGCCGGCAGACAAACCATACAAAGCCTGGAACTCTACAACATGAGCGGCAACCCCGTATCGGTGAACTACACAGCCATGGGCGATACCTACAACATCGACTTGAAACCATTCGCCCCGGGACTCTACATACTAAAGATCACCCTGAAAGACGGTACCGTCAGGACCTGCAGAGTGATCCGAAAATAAAACCACTACTACGGAGTGCGCGCTGAGCCCTCCCCATCCTTTATGGATGCGGGAGGGTTTTTAGTAACATACGGATCGATCAACCCAATCAACCCCGATTAGCCCCCTGCTGCCGGGTTCTCATTCCACCTCATCCGATCCGTTCAGAGTTCAGAATTCAGCGTTTCCATCCAGGCTGTCCTTTTTAACAATCGCCCGTGCAGGCGACCCATCCCCCAATGAACAAAAATCTAGAGTTGGCATATTTCCCGGGCTATAGAGGCACAGAAATCCTGAACCGGGATATGCGCCGCTTAACAGGATACATGCCGGCCAGGATCCGGATTACCCGATTGTAAAAGATGCCTTGCCGGGAATAGCCACGGCTCTGAGGGTGGAAATGGGGGGACAGGAGCATTCCGGCACGTTCGGCACCACCCCTTCCATAGCGTTCCTCTCCGCCTTCATATCCTACTCAAAACCAAGATGAAGCAAAAGAAAATAATCGCTCCGGAGTATTCAAAAGTGTGAAATTTACCGGAATAAGCCGTATATTTGAGAGGGTGTTTACCAATGGCCTTCATAAGCGAAAAGATTATTGGGAATAACGTGATGGCATGCGGGGTGCCTTTACGGATATAGTTCAGCTTCTATAAAATAACCTGAAAATGGAAAAACCATGAAAATGGAGTTGCTGATTTTCTTATTGCTTTTAAGTTCTTCTGCTTTCGCAGGAACGGGCAGTGCCAACGATGCAATTCTATTGTATCTTGTCGTTATTGCAGTATTGTCAATTATTGCTGCCGTGCTGCATTCCGTCGATTTTTTCAGAAGAATTATCCGGGAGCGGAGAGAAAGGAAATTGAACCGGCATGATGAACCGGCGTTCGGTGAGCACCAGGGTTAAGCGGTTTTTATAAAAACTTCCTGAAGATTAAAGCGGAAGGCAACAGGCCGAAGATGTTCAGGCCATCCGGTGGAAACATCGGCCACCACAATAGGAGGCCCGATTTGCGACGTATGTACCCTTTGCTTAAAGCGGAGCCCGGACGATAAGGGGATGAAGAATAGTGGCGGGTTTAAAAATAAAATCATGAATGATTATAAGGAATATGGGAAATGGACTTTGCACCATACATGGGTAATTCTTGTCAGTTATTCAATCAGCATGGTTGTGTTACTCATTATTCATGGCTTTTTTGGATTCTCAATGGCTGAAGACGGAACATATTTATCCAATGCCGTGATGCACATAGGGAGCGGTTTTGTTTTGGCCTTGGGAACTGGTACTTTACAAAGAGAATTATTAAGAAAACATATTCAGATGTCTTTTTTCTGGGTAGTGTCGTTAATAATCGGGTTTGTAGTAGCCGAACTAGTAGCCGGAATTGTTTTATGGAAACTGGAGATCTTTAGGGGACTGATTAATATTTTTAATACAGATGTTCATTACCCTGAATCTTTGATTTTTGCCTTAGCTGGATTAATTGCTGGAATTATTCAGTTCAGATTATTGAAACCGTACTACAAAAAAAGAATATTTTGGATATTGTCGAGCACAATCGGCTGGTCTTTGCTAATTTTAACAACATATCTTAGTCCCTTTGCTATTCCATTAGGCGCTTTTCTATATGGTGCAATAACCGGTATAGTCTTATACAGAATATTGAAATCAAAAACTATAAATGAAAACGTGACTTAATCGAGTATACGGCCGGTGTGCGATAAAGCCCACCGGTGCGCCACTCACGATTTATCCCGCTTTTCAGCCGGACCACCGTACGTATGGTTCTCCGTTTTCTGAGATGGTCTAATCCTTCAAGTCAAAATTCTGAACCAATAAATGGTTTTTGCCAACGAGAGGGGAAAATAGGGAGAGTCACTTCTCCACTGACAGCACGATTCGACAGCCAGCTCAGGGAGGAATCCGTTTTTTTTGGGATTTTGTTAAAAATAGTTTTGGAAAGTATAGAAAAGTGGTAAGTTTGTGTGGTATGCTGCCATTTGACTGCAAGGCAAAATAACGGTGCAATAACTTTAAATTGATTCTAACTTATAAAAATTATCTTGTATGAAATCAAAACTACTTCTGACTTTAATGTTGATTGGAACCATTCTTCTGAATTACAGCTGTTCCGCAACAAAGAAATTTGCAAAAACAAACCCCGATGTATCAACTTTTATTGGGAGTTGGGTTGGAGAAAGCAGGACGGATGGTACCTTAACTACATGGTTACAGAAGAGATTTGCAGATGGAACGTATACTATTTTATTCATTCAGATTAACGATAATGAAGTTGTAAGAAATATTGAATCGGGAAAATGGTGGATTGAAAATGGTAAGTTCTATGAGATTTCATCCAATGTTATGGAAAAACCAGATATTTTTGAATACAGGATTGTTTCAGGAGATCTGATTAGTTTTAAAAGCACAACCGTTGATTACCAATTCGTGGACAAGAGAATAGAAGAAAACTACTTTGATAAAATACCATTATACTAATCCGGCAGCCAATACAGGGAATACATCGGGCAGAATTTCGGTGCTGGTCGACATCTCCGGGTCCGCTGGCGGGTACGGCAACAGAGGATAAGGTGCCGGACACGGAGAACCTGCCCGCTGCATACTTTCAACGTTCTCAATCATAGAAACAACACATACTATGAAACGATTTGCAATTTTATTTTTCTTAGGTACCGTTTTCCTGAATGCGTTCTCGCAGGATGACGATTTGAAGTTTATACTTGATTCAATAGTAAACGAAGCGGATTTGCTGTATAGCTACGAAAAAGCTGTCTGGACTGCAAGCGATATACTGATGAGCAATAGTAAATTGAGAAAAAACTTTGGCGGCTATGTGGTTTCGCATTCCAACGACTCCATCTTTGCAACGTTCATCGACAAGACTCAAAAACAAAGAATTGCAAAATATTATTTTACAAAAGCCGATTTAAATATACCGTTTCATTCCGAAACAGGACTATCGCCTTTGACTGAAACGGAACAAGAGCTGGTGGATATTAAAATCAAAATTGCCGATCAACTGTCGAAAAAAAAATACGATGTAGTGTTTCCGCATAATTACAGTCCCAATTTAGTTTTAATCAAAGAAAAGAAGGAATTTAGACTCTACATTTTGATGGGGACATCGGAATCCGACATTATTCCTTTTGGAAATGATTATCTTTTTTGGGCGAATTCAAAAGGAAAAATTACGAATTGGAAGAAATTTCATTCCCGAATGATGTCTATGCCAACAAAAGGGCCAAATGGTGAAAAGGGAACTATGGCTGTTCACTCACATTTAAAGTCAACCCCATATATTACTGCAACGGATATTTGCACGTTTAGATTATACGGTGGTTTAAACGATATAGATGAATTGATGGTTATATGTACCGCGACGGATAAGTATTACAAGTACTCTATAAAAACAAATAGTGTAGTAGTAACGGATGAACCATAAACGCCTGCGGATGCACAATCCTAAATCATACCGGTTTCATTGGGTTCCCGGGCGTTTTGCCCCGCCTTACCGGTTTGTAACAAAAGATACAGATGCAAGCCCGGAGTCCACTACGGCATATGCCGTAAACCGTTATACGCAAGGCAAGGAAAATCAACCCGGCGTAGCGATACCGGCAAGAGAACCGCCGGGATTGGTTGAGTCGTAACAATAAAAGTTTTTATATATAAGGTGGAGGCCAGTGCCCACTTGTAAAAAACGGGGTGAAACCGAAAAACCTGAAGAGTAGGAAAACTAAAAGGCGTTAAAATGAAAAACTATTTAGCAATACTTTTATTTTCAATAATCGCATCTGTGTCGTTCGGACAAACTAATTATCAGGACGTTGTCTACCTGAAAAACGGAAGTATAATCCGGGGTTTAATTATTGAACAAGTCCCAAACGCATCCATCAAGATCGAGACGGCCGACAGAAATGTTTTTGTTTTTCAAATGGGGGAAATCGAAAAAATTACGAAAGAAGCTATGGAAGGTAAAAGGGCTGACCGTTTTAGCGATTCTGATAAAAGAAAGGGATACATCGGTTTATCCTTAGGTGTTTCGGTGCCCGTTGGCAGTTTTGCCGATAATTCGGATGGAATGGCTAACGCCGGCACCCACCTGAATCTGGTTAATTTCGGCTATCTGTTTTCGGAAAATTTTGGAATTGCAGGTTTTTGGTTTGGAGCAGCTAATCCCCTGGACGTGCCGGGATATGATCCCTGGTCTTATGGCGGAATAATGGCTGGTCCATTGTTGTCGTTCCCCCAATCGCAAAAAGTGGAATGGGACTTCAGACCAATGATAGGGTATGCTGCGACAACTCTTCCGGATGTAGGTTATGGTATAGAGCAGGATATGTCGCTTGCATTAAATTTAGGTGCATTGGTCAGGCTGAACGTGGGCAGGAAAATCGCCCTTTCATTAAGTGCAGATTATTTTTATACAAAACCGGAATTTGTAGATTATGGTTTTGAGCAAAGCATTGGCACCGTTTCGTTTGGATTTGGAGCTGCCTACCGGCTTAAATAACCACCCCGTCATTCGATCCGGAGGCTCCGCCGGTAATTAGCGGAGGAGGCAGTCTTTCTTTGCATACGACATACCGGCCATTGTTGCATCGAATTACCGGACTGTTTTGGCCGGAATCACTGACCGGGTTTGCCTGGAATTGAAATGGTTTAATCCCTCACTTCAGTATTTTGAACCAACAATTTTTTGCTTCTAACACAAGGGGAAAACAGGGAGTATCTATAATACTCCACTAACAGCAAAATCCGGCAGCCGGTCCCGGGAGAAATCCCGGGCTTTTTTTGGGTTTTGTTGAAAATAATTTTGGAAAGTATAGAAAAGTGGTAAGTTTGTGTGGATATCTAAGAGTTACAGGCAATAAGTAGTGACACCATACAATTAACAATCGGCAGACAGAATGAGCAAGACTTATAACACAATTGGTTCTCTGACGGCTTTAAAATCACATTTAGAAGAAAA
>JALHHH010000109.1:4093-6770 GCA_022837485.1 Bacteroidales bacterium | reverse complement strand
TTAAATGCACTCGGGCAGCTTCCTGAACCTGAGAAATACTGTTGATCCGGGACGTAAGGAATTACCCGGAGTAACAGGCAATCTTTCAATTTGTTCAGGGCCGAAAGCGCGTTTTACGAAAATTTAATTTAAAAGGTTTAAACAGAAATTGCATTTCTCACTCGAGTACCTTCAAAATACTTCACGTGCCCCTGATTGCAGAAAATTCTGTTATTTTGGCCTTTAATTTTTATCAAATCCAAATCATGAGATCCTTCTGCTGGCAAATCATACTTTCCATTACCCTGATTTTTACTACCGTATCGCTCTTCGCACAGGAGCGCAAACCACTGAGTCCGGATGTTTACGACGGCTGGAATTCCATCGACCGTCCCGAAATTTCCAGAAATGGAGACGTAGTTACATTCGAAATCAATCCACAGTACGGCGACGGACAGCTGATTATTCAAAGATTCGGAACCGCAGCAGCCGATACCGTAGCAAGGGCTTACCAGGCGGCGATTTCTGCTGAAAGCGGGTATACTGTCTTCCGGGTAAAAGCTCTGCTGGAACAAACCCGTAAAGCGAAGGTCGAAGGCAAAAAGAAGGACGACCTTCCCGGAGACAGCCTGGGTATTCTGACAGCAAACGGCAAACGGTATCTTTATCCCGGCCTGAAATCGTTCAGCGTGCCTTCGGAAGGGGGAACATCCCTTTTTGCCCTTTTTACAGACAAAAAGCCCGAAGCAAAGGAAGCTGCTAACGACACCTTAGCCGTCGGGGAAAAGGAAGAGAAACCTTCCGGTGAAAAAAAGCAGGATAGCAACGGTAAGAAAAAAGACAAAACCGAAACGTTTCTACTCAGAATTATTAATCCAGCAGACAGTCTTATTACGGAGCGACCCGGGGTTACCCATGCCGCTGTAAGCAAAAACGGTAAAACATTTGTTTACGCATCTTATATTAATGACAGTCTGCCTTTTGCCAGGGTTACCATGCGGGATGAACCTGCAGGAAGGGAAATCCCGGTTTTCAGCAGTAACGGAAGTATCGGAGGGCTTGCTGTAAGCGACAACGGAAGTGCATGTGCTTTTCTGCACAGCAGCGATACCATTGAAGCAAAACGCTACAGCCTTTACCTGTTTGAGAGCGGAAAACTGAGTATAATAGCCGACACTGCCGGTTCTGGTGCCCGGAAAGGCCTCTCCCCTTCTCCAAATAGCAGTCTTTACTTTTCGGGTGACAATACCAGGTTATACTTCGGATATGCACCTACACCGAAGCAGATGGCAAAAGACACGATTCCCGAAGACGAAAAGGCACGGGTAGACATCTGGCACTGGCGCGATCCAACGTTGCAGCCGCAACAGTTGAAGCAACTCGAGAAGAATAAGAAACGTACATGGCAGGCAGTACATCATCTCAGCTCCGGAAAAACCGTTCAGCTGGCCGACAGCCTGGTGCCGGACGTCACCACCGGATTCCGCGGCAACGGAAGATATGCACTTGGAATGTCGGGAGAGCACTACCAGGTGGAAAGTTCGTGGAGAGGCGAACGGTTCCGTGATGTATGGCTTATCGACAACGAAACAGGCAAGCGCACACTACTGCTCCTTAAGCACAACGGTCCGGTGTCGCTGTCAAACAACGGACGCTGTCTGGCATGGTATGTCCAGGGCGACAGTTTATGGCATACCATGAATCTGAAAGACATGAAAACCCTTAAGCACAGAGGCCCTGAGGGGGTTGTATTTTACGACGAGGAATACGATGTACCGGGGCTTCCCGGACCGGCCGGCTATGCCGGATGGACAAGCAACGATGCTCATTTTGTGGTGTATGACCGGTACGACCTGTGGGCGTTGGATCCGGACGGAAAAGAAAAACCCCGCAACCTCACTCAGGGCAAAGGCAGAAAAGAGAAACGAAGATTCAGGTATGTGAATCTTGAAAAAGAACTACCCTACGTTGGCAACCGCGACGGCAATCTGTTACTTTCAAGCTTCCATGAAACAACCAAAGCATCGGGCTTCGTCCTGCTCGATAAAGAACTGACACAGCTTTTTGAAGAGCCTTACCGGTTCTCAACTCCCCTGAAAGCGGAAGAAAGTAACCGGCTTGTCTGGACAAAGGGCAATTTCAGCCAGTTTCCAGATTTATGGACCGGAAACCTGCGGTTTGAAGAGCAGGTAAAACTGTCGGATGCCAATCCTCAGCAAAAGGAATACCAGTGGGGCAGCGTGGAACCGGTGGAATGGCCGGCAGCAGGAGGTCAAACGCTTCAGGGTCTGCTCTACAAACCGGATGATTTCGATCCTTCGGAAAAATATCCTATGCTGGTCTATTTCTACGAGAAGCACAGCGATATGATTCACCAGCATTACCCTCCCCGGCCCTCACGCAGCATCATCAGTCCTACGTTCTGCGCAAGCAACGGATACCTGGTCTTTATTCCCGACATCGCTTACATAAACGGTTATCCCGGACAAAGTGCCTACGAATCGGTGGTCAGCGGAACGCTGAAACTGATATCGGAAGGTTATGTTGATAAAGACCGGATCGGCATCCAGGGTCAGAGCTGGGGCGGGTATCAGGTTGCCTGGCTGATTACGCGTACCAATCTGTTTAAGGCAGCTATGGCCGGAGCTCCGGTGAGCAACATGACCAGTGCCTACGGCGGAATTCGCTGGGAATCGGG
>JALHHH010000109.1:0-4078 GCA_022837485.1 Bacteroidales bacterium | reverse complement strand
AGTTTCAGTACGAAGAAGGTCAGAGCCGTATCGGAGCCAGCCTGTGGGAACGACCCGATCTTTACATCGAAAACTCGCCTTTGTTCAGGGCCGACCGCATTGAAACACCTCTGCTTATCATGGCAAACGACGGCGACGGAGCCGTTCCCTGGTACCAGGGCATCGAACTCTTTACCGCACTGCGCAGGCTTGAAAAGCCCTGCTGGATGCTTAACTACAACGACGACGAGCACAACCTCTCGAAACGGGCAAACATGAAAGACCTCGACAAGCGCATGATGCAGTTTTTTGATCACTACCTGAAGGATGCACCGGCACCGGAATGGATGACAAAAGGTGTACCGGCGCTTGAAAAGGGGAAAAACGACGGATTCGGCATCAAATAACCAAAATTTGAAACCCTTCACACATCCTGACCAAAAAAAGGAGAATAAGCGGTTTGAGAACATGCCGCGGTTTCTTACTTTTGTATACAATGAACCTGTAAATGGCCTGCAAACAGGCGTCACACAATTTTTCAGATCTGGAAAATATCCATATAACCCATACGTTCATAACACACTCAACCTCTTACCATGAAAAACAGTAGTATTGTTTGCCTCGCATCCCTTATTCCGATATTGGGTTTTCTTCAGGTAGTTAACGCACAGGACGATTTAGGCAACAGGTTGTCGCAAAGGCAGTCCTCCTGTCAGGACATCTCCCTGAACAGCTCTGAATTCATTCCGTGGTATTATCAGGAAGGGATTATGGATTCGGCGCTGATAGTGCTTACTTACTGGGGTGAAAAATGCGGCAATACCGAGCCGGTTATGCGTGCAAATATCATACTATCGCTTGAAATGCATTATTTTGAGGAAGCCATGCTCGACGACAACATCCTGCGGTTTATGGATTCTTATAACACCCGGATGAGCCTGATCAGGGAAAATAAGACCTACCTCTACAATTATTACCAGTCCACGTTCGATTATGTGCCGGTCGGCGGGTCTCTCGACACATGGAGTATGGATATGGCTGCAGCATTAAAAGACGAATACGAGCCTGGTACTCTGGAATATTTGCTGTGTCTTTTTTACTCGGGTCAGACCGACTCCGTTTACCGGATAATAACCTCACCACCATACAGTGAAACAATGCCGGGAAGGCATTACAATGCCGAACTGGAAGAAATCATGAAGCTGCCGTCGGTCAGCATTTCGGGATATGCCGGAACATGGATGCCAACGGGTTCCCTTACGGGGATGGGCATTCATCCGGAAATAGGGATGACTTACGGAATAAAGGTAAGTGAGAACCTCTACGAATTTGCATTAGGTGTAAAATTCATCAAAACCCCAGACTATTACCTCGCAAGACGATCGAAAAATTCTCCTCAGGAGCTTACCAGGGATTTCACAGGCGCATATATAGCCCTGGAGTATTCCCGGGACCTGTTCAAAAACCAGCGTTTTACACCCTTCTTTTCGGCAGGTGCCGGGTTTGACACCTTTACCATGTTCCCGGCCGATACCGATAAGGATGAACAGGGGATATCGGCAAACAGCTACAACTTCAGTATCGGGGGCGGTTACCGGTTGCCGGTTGCCAAACGCTCCTTCCTGAGCATCCAGGCACGTTACAATATGGTGGATTACACCCTGAACAAGCTTTTCGATACAAGAGGTCACGTGGTAAGCCTGAGGGTAAGTTACGGGATATTTCAGAACCTCTACCGCGAAAACAGACTGAGAGACTTAAACTATGTAAATCCAACCGGTCGATAGTGCGAACCCACCTTTTTTTGCAAAACGTAACACAGAATCCGGGCCAACCACGCAGTCAGTACAATAGAGGTACGGTCCGATTCGTTACCTTTGCATCTTAATATCATTTCATGAAACGCATCCGACAATTTGCTGCCCTGCTGCCCGTAATACTGTTACTGACCTTTGTCAGCTCGTGTCAAAAAGACGAAAAAATCGACACCAGCCCGGATCTCCGGCTTTCGTTTTCGTCCGATACCGTATTATTCGACACCGTTTTTACTACCGTTGGGTCAGCCACGCGGGTATTCATGATTTACAATCCATCGCAGAAAAAGATCAACATCAGTTCCATACGACTCGGACGGGGAGAAAACTCGCCCTTCCGTATCAACGTTGACGGCATCCCGGGCACGGAAATCAGCGACCTTGAAATTGCAGGCAATGACTCCGTTTTTGTATTTGTAAAAGTCACCATCGACCCAAACGAATTTAACAGTCCGCTCGTACAAACCGACAGTATACTTTTTTCTACCAATGGGAACCTGCAGGATGTAAAGCTGGTAGCATGGGGGCAGGATGCATTTTTTTACCGTAATGCCATACTTGGAAGCGATTACGAGTTTACCGCGGAAAAGCCGCATGTGATTTACGGATATTTTATTGTGGATTCCCTTTACACACTTAACGTAGAGCCGGGGGCACGGGTGCACATGCACAGCGGCTCCATCTTGCTGGTGTACCGGGATGCCACGCTGAAAGTGAATGGAACGCGCGAAAATCCGGTAATCATCGAGGGCGACAGGCTGGAGGATGCTTACCGCGACATCACCGGGCAGTGGGGACGTATATGGCTGTATCCGGGCAGCATCAACAACGAAATTCACTATGCCATCATCCGTAACGGGGAGGTGGGCATACAGGCCGATACAACAGGAAATTCATCCAATCCCACACTCCGGATCAGCAATACGTTGATATACAACATGAGCCATACCGGCATTCTTGGCCAGGGGACTACCATTGAGGCAGCCAACTGTGTCATCGGGAACTGCGGCTCGCGCTCGGTTGCACTTACCCTGGGCGGAAAGTACGATTTCCGGCATTGTACCATCGGCAATTACTGGAGTAAATCGTTCAGGAAACAAACGGCGCTGGTGTTAAACAACTATTATATTGATTACCTGGGGAATGTACAGCTCCGACCGCTGGATCAGGCATATTTCGGCAATTGTGTGATTTACGGAAGCAAAAACGAAGAAATTACCCTCGATCGCCACACAAGCGGCGGAACGTTCAATTACCGGTTCGAAAACTGTGTCGTAAAAACGGAGCTGAGTACAGCGGACCAGGAAGCCTTTCCGGGAACGGTTAAAAATACGGAACCCTGGTTCCGGAATCCGAATAAGCATGAATTTCAGCCCGACAGTCTGATCTCCTCCCTGATTGATGCCGGACGGATGCAGGTTCTTGACGGCAGCTTTATCCCCCTTTCAACCGACCTGGCCGGCAATCCCAGAACCATGGATGCAGCTCCGGATGCAGGTGCCTACGAGTTTATACTTCCCGGGCGCCGGGGAAGGTAATCCAAAGGTTAAGCGGAAAGTTATTTATCGCCTCATCGCATGAGATGGATATCCCAATCATCGACGCACAATACCCTCCCTGCACAAACAGGTCGGATTAAAAAGCAAAACCGGCAGGCTTAATGAAGCAAGCTGCCGGTTTATAATTTTATCGCTTTCGCGGATATGGGCAAGGACTATCAGCTGATGAATCCCTGCATTCTGATTTACGCACCTATAAGTTCAAGCATTTTGGCTCCTATATCGGCGGGAGAGTCAACCACATGAACGCCGCACTCCCGCAGGATGGCCTTTTTCGCTTCAGCAGTGTCGTCCTCACCTCCGACGATGGCTCCGGCATGGCCCATGGTTCTTCCCTTTGGAGCCGTTGCACCGGCGATGAAGCTAACAACGGGCTTGGTACCGTTGTCACGGATCCAGTAGGCGGCTTCGGCTTCCATTCCACCGCCGATTTCACCGATCATAACAATGCCTTTGGTTTCGGGATCGTTCATAAAGAGTTCCACGGCATCGCGGGTGGTGGTTCCGATGATGGGATCGCCTCCGATTCCGATGGCGGTTGATTGCCCGAGTCCGGCTTTGGTAAGCTGGTCAACAGCTTCATAGGTAAGGGTTCCCGAGCGGCTGACAATACCCACTATGCCTTTTTGATGGATAAAACCGGGCATAATGCCGATTTTAGCTTCACCGGGAGTAATAATTCCAGGGCAGTTAGGGCCTATAAGCCGGCAGTCGCGACCTTTGAGA
>JALHHH010000108.1 GCA_022837485.1 Bacteroidales bacterium | reverse complement strand
GCAGAGGAATGCTGTAACAACCTCGATTCTTCCCGCCAGAATGCTCGCCGGGTTTTAGCCTTTTTTGCGCAGCCGTGATTTTTTGGTACTTTTTTATCAAGAAAAAAGTACAAAAAGAAACCTATGAAAAGGAGTGCGGATTGCGGAATGCGGATTGCAGAATAAGGAGCATTTGGTGTCTGGGAAGTTGGGTTTTTTATATTGATCAGGGGACGAGGGACGATGTTTCCGGGATAATCGATTTTAATAGCAACGGACAAGGCGACGGGAGGTTTGATAGGAACATCGATTTTCAAAGCATCCGGCACGATGAAAAGAAAATCGATGAACCCGACCCCTTTAGGGGTCGCATCTTAATAGTAAGGCCAACAAAATAAGCATCCCCGACCCCGTTAGGGGTCGCATCTTTATTTTTCTTAATAGAAAAATCAATTTCAATACGTAATACCTGACGATGGGCCTGGATTGGGCTGCTCCAGGAACAAGGGGAATGAGGATTGCGGATTTCGGGGCATCCGTTTGATGAGAAAGTTAAGGCTCAGGCTGAGATATAAGGAATGAAGCAGGAAGTAAGAAATAAGACTGCAAATCCCGTGATATACTCAGATTAGGCAAGGTATCGGAAATCCAAAAATCCTTACGACTTTGTGCGGGACTTTTTCAAACCAGGCGACTCCTCAGCAGTTGGAAATCCGTGGTGGTTTGGTATTCTGCAATACATAAACACTCGTTCACCTGGCGAAGCACATTTTTAAATTGCACAGCCCATTGTGCAAGCTATAACCATTTCCTTCTTTTCTTGTTATATTTATTGACAATCAAGGCAGGGTTATCTGATATTCCCGTGCAGAGGAAGCGGATATTCCGGTTATTTTGCAATTAATTACAGCTCATATCATGAAAATACGTTTTGTACTTCTTCTTTTAGCGCCGGTCTTTGCTTTTGCACAGCGCGATTATTCATCCATGCCCGTTGCCCACAACGAGATAGCTCCGGGCGTACACCGCCTGTATATCGGGCAGGGGGTATCGGTGACGGCCTTTACGGGACAGGACGGTATTCTGCTTATCGATGCAGGATACGAACAAACCACCCGCCAGCTGATGGATACTCTGAAACGCATCGATCAGCGGCCGGTGACCTACCTCATCAACACACACCTGCACGGAGACCATACGGGCGGGAATGCCGTAGCCGGAAACAATGCCACCGTTATCGCACATACCAATACCAAAGCATACCTGATGGCGGAACGAAAACCGGAAAACCAGTCCTCCTCTGCCGGACTGCCTTCCATTACCTTCGACAATGAAATGCGCCTGCAGTTCAATGGCCAGGAACTCCTGCTCAAACACCTGCCTGCCGGACATACCAACAGCGACATTATCGTTCATTTCCCCGAATCAAACGTTGTTGTTGTTGGCGACCTTCTGTTTGCAGGCTATTTCCCTTTTATCGACCTGAACCGCGGCGGAACCCTGGAAGGTTATTTCAGCAACGTGCGCCATCTCACCGGTACCTATAACGATCAGACCATCTTTATCGGCGGACACGGCCCTGCTTTCTCCCGCGCTCAACTCAGCGAATGGATAGATATCCTCTCCGAAACCGTCACCATCATCCGTCGGGCACAGTCGGAAGGCATGAATGCCGATGAAATCAAAAAAGCCAACCTTCTTCAGAAATGGGAGTCGTTCGGAAGCTTCTTCATCACCGCCGACCGTTGGATCGATACGGTATTGGCAGGAAGCTGAAATGAATTTCCAATCCCCGGTTTACCTGCGCTGAGCCCTTCGCACCGGACGGATCGCTTCTTCACCTCACCGCGTTCCGTTCAAAGCGACAATGCAGGAACGATGATTAAAGGGAGAAATCCGTTTTAATCCTGCTTCCTGCAAAGGTGCAACTTCCGGCGAAGACGTATTACCCCTGCAGCTATGGAATAATCGTTTCCATAACCACCGGAACTTTATCGTCTTCACATTTCCCCATTCTCCCGCAGAGCAGAAATTCTTTTCACCGCTTCGCCCGTTGTGATAAAGGTATGTTCTTTCAGCAGGGTGCTGAGTTTGGGGATGGTGGATGCATTGCCCAGCCTGTTCATCAGGTAGCGGCCGACGGGCTGCATGGAGTTATACGGCACCCGGGAGTCGAAGTCGCGGGGATGAAAGTAGGTAACGTGGTAGTCGCTGCGGCGGTACAAACGTAGCAGCAGCCGCCGGGGCAGCATGCGGAAGTAGCCGCTTCCCGAATAGTGCAGGCGCAAACCTGCAAAGCGGTAAGCATGCAGGGGGAATTCTGGCAGACTCCCTTCCGGGGTGTGAAAGAAAAAGGGTCTGCCGGGAACGATAAAACCGCCCTGCCTGCTCCAGGCCGGAAAGGAGCTGCTGCTCACGAAACCGTGACGGATTAGCCGGGGTATCATCCAGGCTATGACATCGCCGGGCATAAACATTGGCGCCCGGTAATGCAGCGGTCGCTGTCCGCAGGCCGAAGCTATCGCACCCACACCGCGTTCCAGATCGCGGCCGAAGGCCTCCGCACCCTGACGCAGCGGACGTACGTGATCCCAGGAATGGTAACCGATCTCATGACCCAACTCCGCAATGCGCCGTATTAGCGCAGGATGCCGCTCCGCCACCCATCCCAGCACATAAAAGGTGGCCGCCTGACCGTGACTTTCAAGGAAGTCGAGAATGGTCATGGTATTACGTTCAATTCTACTTTCAAGGGAAGCCCAGCGGGATGAGGGGATTTCGGAAGATTCACAGCTGGTGTACCAATCTTCCAGGTCGATGCTCAGCAGGTTCATAGCGTTGTTCAGTAATAGTAGTTTGATATGGTTTCATCGAAAAGCTCTGCAACTTTTTGTGGCAGCAATGGCAGCACTCTGGAAATCAGAATCTGAGTCCCGGGACGGATGCCGCTGCCTGCCGGAACGGTATAAAGAGGGATCGTTTCTCCTCCCCATTGTTTCTTGTACTGTTCCACACTTCCGCCAGCGGTACTGCGCCCCAGTGAGTAGGTATGGCATCCTGCCTCTGCAGCGATCTCCATCATGGCATGATGAAGAAGATACGTTACGTATAAGGCGTTGCCCTCTTCCGAAGATGCGAACCAGGGATTTTCGGCATATCCTCCGTACGACATCAGCACGGCGGCGCCCAGGCACCGTCCCTCGTATTCTGCAAGCAGCACGCGAAACAGTCCGAAGTCATATCCTTTTGCCAGGATGCGGAAGAAGCGCAACGGAAGTCCGAACGACCCCAGGCGATGGATGTTTCGGCGGTATACCCTGTAAAAATCCTCCAGCAGCTCCTCCCCTCCCGTACGAATGCTCAGTCCGTTGCGCCCTGCCCGATAAATCTTGCGCCGCACAGCAGACGGCAGCGTTTTCGTTGCCCGTACCCCATCTTCCGAAATCAGAGGCGAGATACGCGTAATGGTTTTCCCAAAGTCAGCGACGCCCGGGGGAGCATAAAGTCCGCGACTCTGCAGACGTAAGCATTCCGGTACTTCCGCTTCCCCGGAGGCAGCCGGAAACAGTTCCTGATAAAGGAAAATATCTTTGTCAGGCCGGCCTTGCGGAAGAGAATTGCAGAAACGCCGGCGCAACACCTGCATGGCCTCATCGCCGGTTTCTACACCCAGGGCTTTGGTGACAAGGGGGGTATTAATCCAGAAAGCATTGTAACTGAAATGCGGCAGCGACATCCAGCCGCGGGCAGTATACAGGGCCGCAAACACCCCGGCCGTCTCCTCCCCTGTGCTGAACACCATCACCGCTGCCGGCCACCCCCGGAACTCCCCCAGCAGTTGCGGCAATACCGGATTATTCCCGAATGTAATACCGCAAGGATAAGCCATTTGCGCGTCGTGGAGCTGTGCCGGAGTATGAGGTAGCATCGGGTGAGTAGTTTAGGCAAATATAGGGATTTTGGAGTGCGGAATGCAGATTGCAGAATAAGGAGCATTTGGTGTCTGGGAAGTTGGGCTTTTCATATTGATCAGGGGACGAGAGACGATGTTTCCGGGATAATCGATTTTAATAGCAACGGACAAGGCGACGGGGAGACGGGGGGACAAGGGGAGTGTGGAATTACCTTCGGTGAACTCCGC
>JALHHH010000037.1 GCA_022837485.1 Bacteroidales bacterium | reverse complement strand
CCCGGAACATCATCGCCCCGGATAATCGCACCATTTTTCACCAAACCATCCTACATTGAACAAGACTACCAAACAGGTAACGGAGCTTGATGGTAAAACGCTCTATTACAGCTTTCTGGCTGGAGCTCAAAAAATATTTGAAAACCAGGTTCTGATCAATAAAATAAATGTGTTTCCTGTAGCAGATGCTGACACGGGAACCAACCTGGCTTCCACCATGCGCTCCATTGTGGAGAGTCCGATACCTACAGCCGATATTAAATTAACCGCTGCGGCGCTGGCAGATGCGGCCCTCAGCGGAGCCCGCGGCAACTCGGGAATTATTTTTGCGCAGTTTATATATGGCTTCAGTAATGAAATTCAGAAACACGAGACTGTAAGCGTAGAGACTTTTGCCGAAGTGGTGAAGAAGGCAGTAACATATGCTTACGAAGCAATTGCCAATCCGGTTGAAGGTACTATGATTACCGTTATCCGTGAATGGGCTGAATTTATTTATATACTGAAAGATACCATTCAGGACTTCATTGAACTGCTGGCAAAGGCATATCAAAAAGCGGTTGAATCTCTGCAGGCGACCACCCTTCAGCTGGAAACACTTGCAAAATCGAATGTGGTGGATGCAGGTGCAAAAGGCTTTGTTGTTTTTCTTCAGGGCATGGTTGAATTTGTGAAAGCAGGTGAGCTGAGAAAGCTTCTTTCTGGAAGGGAAACCGTAGTAATTGCTGATTCTGAAATTGTTTCACACGATGAAATTACTTTCAGGTATTGCACGGAAGCCATGTTACTTCTGGATGAAAAGAAGAAAGCAGATCTGAGCCTTGTCAGAAAATCCATTGCTCATATGGGCGACTCCATGGTTGTTGCCGGCTCCGCAAAAAAAATGAGGGTGCATATTCACAGCGACCATCCCGCCAAGGTAATGAAAGTGTTGTCGCGCTATGGTAACATCACTTACCAGAAAGTTGACGATATGGTAATGCAGAAAGAAGTTGCCGCTAACGCCAAATTCCCTGTTGCCATCGTTACCGACTCCACCTGCGACCTGCCTCAGGAGATCATTGAAAAGTATCAGCTTCATGTCGTCCCACTTAGCGTACATTTCGGTGAAAATTATTTTCTTGACCGATTAACGATAATGCCGGCCCAGTTTTATTCAATGATTGATAAATCACCGGTTTATCCGACTACCGCGCAACCTGCGTATAAGGATTTCTTTAACAGATATTCTTATCTGGCAAGTCATTATGAGTCTATAATTGGATTTCATATCAGTTCTAAGATGAGCGGTACCTGGAGCAACAGCTCCAAAGCCTCACATGCGGTTTCCGAACACAGCGGTAAGAAAATCAGTGTAATTGATTCGAAGAGGTTATCGAGTGGTCTCGGGCTGATAGTTCTGAGAGCTGCAAAAGAACTTGAAAAGGGCACCACACACGAAGAAATTGTAAGCAAGTCTGCCGGTTGGTCAAAGGAGACAAAAATATTTGTTTCATCGCGCACCATAAAATATATGGTAAAAAGCGGCAGGGTGAGTCACACCAAAGGATTCATAGGCACTTTGCTGAACCTGAAACCGATTGTTACCGTAAACGATGAGGGTAAAACTGAAGTTTTTGGCAAGCCCTTTACAGAAAAAGCGAGTATGGAGTTGATTATGTCCCGCATCCAGAGTCTGGCTGAAGGGCGTAAAATATGGGGTTATTCCATTTCCCATGCACGCAATCTGGCCGGAGCCGGCTGGTATTCGGAGCGGATGCGGGAATTGTGCGGACTGGAACCTGAATTCATCAACGATGCATCACCCGTTTTGGGCGTTAACGCAGGTCCCGGGGTGGTTGCACTTTCTGTGATGTTTGAAGACGAGTAATCTTTTGCCCGGTTTTTACCCGTATCAGACGCGTACATGAAAACCGGCTGACACCATCTCATTGATTCGAAACCGTTCGTATGCCTCCCGATTCAGGGGGTAATCCCAGCAACCCATACGGTGCTTGATAATTCCGCCAAAGCCTGTTTTAAACCGGTAAAGACCGTACATAGGATGCGATGGATCGGCTTTTCCACTGATTCCAAACAGATCGTATTCCGTACAGCCTTTTTCTCTGCTCATCAGTATTGCATTCCATTGCAGTAAATACGGAGCCATCATATCGCGGTGGTGAGAGGCAGATGCTCCATAAAGATACGTGGCACGATCGCCTGAAAATGCCAGAAACATCCCCGCAAGGGGCTCCCCTTGATACTCGGCCAGCAGGAGTGTAATTTCTGCCGGTGAAATCGTTTCCTCCGCCTGGGTCGATAAAACCTGCCGGAAATAGTCCTTTTTTTCCGAGACAATATGGTTTCTTTGTACGGTATTGTTGTACAACCTATACCATTCATCGAGTCCCGATGCGTCTGCTATTCTTACGTTTATATTTTTTCTTGCCGACAAACGGATGTTGTAGCGGGTTTTGGACTTCATATCCATCAGCAGCTCGTCCGGATCGCGGTCGAGGGGCAGTACCACAGTATTTGAAGGCAAGATATTGGTGGGAGCTTTCTTCAGATTCCAGTTGGAAGTTCCCATATTAAACCGCATCTCCTGAAGAGGTGTCTCAGGCCATTCTGTTTCATCACCAGTCCAAAGCGATGGCCATTCGAGGTCATAACGGATATTGAGGCAGCGCTCGGGCAGAAAAGGCTTCAGTGCTTCGGAAAGCGACTCAAGCCAGAGTCCGCGCAACTCTTCGTCGGGAACTATTTCAGGGCCGTAAGGGGCATAGGCAATAACCCCCTCCTGCCCCGTTTCTTTGAGCAGAATCAGAATATCGCCGTTATGCGACCAAAATCCAAAGCGTTGCGGGTCGGGTTCGAATATGTCGAACGCCAGCGGATACCATCCGGTTTTGTGTTTGAATTTGGATACCATCCGGTTTTGTGTTTGAATTTTGCCCAGAAAGCCGTCTGCTGTAAAATGCCTGTTGGTACAATTTCTTTTGTTTTCTTTAAGCTGACCTTTACCGGTTCCATGATAAGGGTTGTGAAAATAAATGAAAGTCGCCGGTTTATTGGAAACCGGATACGATTTTGATTTATAAATAAATATGGATTGGGTAATATTCTACTACCCCGATGCTAAATCAGTTAGGAGTGATCTGTTCCGGGTTTTCCGGGAATTTTAGGTCTGAGCTTTACGAATTTCATTATCGGTTTATAGGCAGGCTGCAAAGGTAAAACGAATAATTCTCTATATCAACATCTTCTCATAATCTATCTCAATTTTAAGTAATTACGTATCATCGTAAAGTCTAAAGCTGTATTTTTACGAAAAACAGCGTTATGGAATATCTGCTCACCTCTGCAATCATCGCATTCATTTACATGAGTGCGATTTTTATCATTGCTATTCTCCTGAAAGACAATTCCATCGTAGATATTGCCTGGGGAGGCGGATTTATAATTCTTACAACTGCAGCAGCGATTGAAGCGGGAGTTCAGAATCTTAAACAACTACTTACAATTGCAGTTGTATTTTTATGGGGTATGAGGCTGTCGGTGTATATATTTCTGAGAAACCGCGGTAAGGGGGAGGATTTCCGTTATGCAGCCTGGCGAAAAATATGGAAATGGTTTTACCTCCGAAGTTTTTTACAGGTTTTTATGCTGCAGGGGTTTGTAATGCTGATCGTAGCGTGGCCGGTATTACATATCCTTTATAGGGGTGCAGAAGTAAGAACAGGTGTTATAGATGCAGCAGGGTTGCTGATTTTTGTCTGCGGATTTTGCATTGAACTTATATCTGACAGGCAGATGAAGCTGTTTTCGGCAAATCCCGTAAACAAAGGGAAACTTATTACAACCGGCCTGTGGAAGTACTCAAGGCATCCAAATTATTTCGGCGAAGCGCTGCTTTGGTGGGGCATCTGGCTTCTGGCAGTTTCGGTAACGGACGGACTCTACACCATTGCAGGGCCTTTACTGATTACCTTACTTCTGCGTTATGTTTCCGGCGTTCCCATGCTTGAAAAAAAGCTTGAGGCGAGAGACGGATGGCATGAATATAAGGCACAAACGCCGGTTTTTATACCATTTTTTCCGAAGGGTAGAACCTGAAAGCCCTGCAGCGCAGCAATTTTCGGTTTCGGTATTCATTAATCCGGCAATTTTATTTCCGGAGTTTCCACTGTTTGCGGGAATTTATACCTTCGCAGAACCTTTTAAAGAACCTTGCCGGAACTACGAAAAGGAACAAGTTGTGCGGACTGAAGCTGGATTCGGACTGCAGGTTTAATTTTCAGGAAAAAATAAATAAAAATATCAGCTATGATTAATGAGCAACTCATCAATCCGCGCAGTATAGTAGTTATTGGCGGGTCGAACGACACAACAAAACCGGGGGGCAAGGTACTCCGGAATCTGATTGAAAATCATTTCCCGGGCGAGCTTTATGTTACCAATCCCAAAGAAACGGAAGTTCAGGGCATCCGATGCTATCAGAATCCGAACGACCTTCCGGAAGTTGATATGGCTGTACTGGCCATAGCTGCACGGTTTTGTCCCGATACGGTAGAACTTCTGGCCCGAAAGAAAAATACCAGGGCTTTTATCATCCTGTCTGCCGGATTTCACGAAGAAGGAGAAGAAGGTGCACTGCTTGAGAAGCAGATCGTGGATATCGTCAACAGTGTGGGCGGTAGCTTGATAGGCCCCAATTGCATCGGAATGATGAACCATCACCATACTGCAGTATTTTCGAAGCCAATACCAAAATTAGACCCCAGAGGCGTTGATTTTATTTCCGGCTCGGGAGCTACCGCGGTGTTTATCATGGAAACAGGAATGACGAACGGACTGATTTTCTCCAGCGTTTATTCCGTCGGGAACAGTGCTCAGATCGGGGTTGAGGAGGTATTGCAGTATCTGGATGAAACCTTTGATCCTGAAAGCAGTTCCAGGGTTAAGCTGTTGTACGTAGAGAGTATAAACAAGCCACAGAAGCTTCTTAAGCACGCATCCTCGCTCATTCGCAAGGGTTGCAGAATAGCAGCCATAAAGTCGGGCAGTTCATCGGCCGGAAGCCGTGCTGCCTCATCGCATACCGGAGCCCTGGCAAGCAGCGATTCGGCAGTGGATGCTCTCTTCCATAAAGCCGGAATCGTTCGTTGCCATAGTCGTACAGAGCTTGCCACCGTTGCTGGAATCTTCATGCATAAACCTTTGAAAGGCAAGAATATAGCTGTGATAACTCACGCGGGTGGTCCGGCAGTAATGCTTACGGATGCTCTTTCGAACAACGGACTGGAGGTGCCGCATCTTGAGAGTCCGGAACTCCTTTCGAAGCTTTACGCGGGTTCTTCGGTAGCCAATCCCATCGATTTTCTGGCTACGGGAACGGCGGAACAACTTGGTGAGATTATTGACTATTGCAACAAGGATTTCGATGAGATCGACGGAATGGCAGTAATCTTCGGAAGTCCGGGGCTTACGGAAGTGTACGATGTATACAAGCTTCTGGATGAGCGAATGAAGACATCGCCCAAACCTATTTTCCCGATTCTGCCGTCGGTTGTTAATGTAAAGAATGAGATCGAATACTTTATTTCTCTTGGACGCATTAATTTCCCGGATGAAGTGGTTTTTGGAAATGCGCTGGCTAGAGTTTACAACACTCCTCCTCCGGCTGAAACGGCAGAAATGCCACAGGTAAACCATGCAGCCGTCAGGGCGGTGATTGAAGGTTCGAAAGATGGTTATCTGGATCCTGAAAAAGTTCAGCAACTTCTTGATGCAGCTGGTATTCCAAGAGCCGGTGAAGCGGTAGTGACCAGTGCTGAAGAAGCGTTGAGCGAAGCCGGACGCCTGGGATTTCCCGTGGTAATGAAAGTTGTGGGACCCGTTCATAAGTCGGATGTCGGAGGTGTTGTTCTGAATGTTAGCGATGCCGGTACGGTGGTACAGGAATTCGAACGAATGATAAAAATCAAGGATACCACCGCCATACTTATTCAGCCGATGCTCAGCGGCACCCAGATTTTTGCAGGAGCAAAATACGAACCCAAGTTCGGTCACATGATTCTTTGCGGATTGGGTGGAATCTTTATCGAGATTATGAAGGATGTTCAAACATCCCTGAGTCCTGTTTCGCCGGATGAAGCATCCGTTATGATCCGTTCCCTGAAATCGTACAAGCTGATTCAGGGTGTCCGGGGGCAGGAAGGCGTTAATGAGCAGGCATTTGCCGATGCAATTGTCAGGCTGTCCGCGCTTTGTGAAGCTGCTCCTGAAATTGCGGAGATGGATATCAATCCACTGCTTGGCAATTCCAAAGGCGTGGTTGCCGTTGATGCAAGGATCAGGATTGAGCGAAATATGGAATAGAAGCTTATTATTGCAAAGAAGCCAGCCGGATTGAACAGGCTGGCTTCTTTTGTGTTTTCAGAAATCAGGGATTAACCTATTGGGATCACATTCCGGTCAATGGTAGGCGGAATTAACTTTTTTCAGTGCATACGGAATGTATCTCCGGTTTCCCGGATTACGCTTTGTTTCCAACCTTCGGGGTAACCCGGAAATGATGGAGGCATTGGGTAACCGTATGGATTCCGCAGGAACTTTCCGTCTTTTTCCTGTTTTACGTTACCGTCGAGAAATTTTACGAGCAGAAATTCGCCCAGCTCTCTCCAGCGGTTCACTGTATTTTCAGCGGTTTTGGCACTGTAGAGCGTAATGTGTTTGATTGCGAGTGCAGGGCTTTCTTTATAGATTTCCAGCGCTTTGGAGTCAACATCCGGTATTTCAGAGGCAAAGCCGTCTTCAAGCCCGGTTTGAACCCTGATCAGATCCGGCATAACCCGGTTATAGAACAGGTACTTGAGATGAGCAACGCGATTGAAGACCCAAAAAGCGGCTGTTTCGCTGTATGTAAGCATATCGCCGTTACCTTCGGCCACACATTCGGGAACTTTGCTGATACCGCAGTAGAAAGGCATATAAACGGATGATCCTGCATCGTCGACGCCAAACCAGAAGATACCTCCAATCGGGTCGGGAAGCCAGTTACGCATCTGAGCGATAAAGGAAAATCCGGTTTGCTGGGTTACGGTTACCCGTTCGTTGAAATATTCCTGATCGTTGTATTTCCATGTGAGGGGTCTCCACCGGTAAGGCGAACCGAAGGGTCCGGCACCAGCGTCCTTCGACATATCGTAAGGCGTTTCCTGGAGATAATCGCGCTTAAAAGCCATCAGGTCGCGAGGTGTAAGCTTGCGATCGGGTTTGATATAGAGAGGCATACGCTCTTTGGTGATATCTCCTGCTGCATAATCAAGGTAAGAGCTCATGGCCGAATTTACCCGGTTAAATGCAGCCCAGACCCTCAGTTCACAAAAGCGTGCAGCATCGAAGGTAAGAGGGGCGTAAGTGTCGCTGAAGCTGAAATTCAGGTCGGATCCGCTGTAATATCCTTTTTCGCGGGCAAACGTAATAACATCGGCGGCATAAATAACTTCAATGCCGGGTTGGTCAAGAAGATGGAAACTTTTGCTGCTGATGGAACTTTTACCGTCTTCAAGCGGAAAGCGGGTAATGCGGGCGTGGTTGGCATGAGCTGAGATGTATCCGTCGGGAATTCGTACGGCTACCCATACGGCACCTTTCTGCACATTTTCCATTTTGCCCGATTTTTTATTCCTCTCCATACGAGTGCCCTTGCCGATGATTTCCATTATCCACACTTCGTTGGGGTCACCGATTGAAAAGGACTCTCCGGTACTGCCATACCCGTAATTTTCAACCAGTTCGGCTATCACTTTAATGGCTTCACGGGCGGTACGTGAACGTTGCAGGGCCAGAAACATCAGACTACCGTAGTCGACAACTCCGGTAGAATCGAACAGCTCCGGACGGCCGTCGAAGGTGGTTTCGCCAATGGCAACCTGGTGTTCATTCATAAATCCGATCACCTGGTAGGTATGCGGAACCTGGGGTATCTCTCCCATAGGTTTGGCAGTTCCCCGATCGTAAAGCGTAACCATAGAGCCTTGTGGCCAGTCGGCTGCCGGACGCCAGTAAAGTTCGCCATAACGGATATGAGAATCGGCAGCATAACTTACCATAGTACTCCCATCCGCGGAAGCACCCTTGGTAACCAGGTAATTGGTACATGCCAAAAGGGATGATGGTAGCAGCAGAACCAGTGATAAAAGGAGTGCGTATTGCCTGAAACTAATTTTATTCATTTGTTTAGATGATTTTAGTTAAAAAATTGATTTAATGTTGCTTATTGTTACCGTTCAGCATACGGCTATTTTCGATTAGCGGTAGCATTTCGCGGCTTACGAAGGCAGTCACAGAGATATTTTTGCCTGCACCGGTCGTATGGTTATGCACCGTGAGACGGACAATTTTCCGACCCGAGGAGCTTTCGTACACGTGCAGGATGGCTTCCCTTTCATCGTCTTTTCTTAAATGCTGAACCTTAATCAGATCCATATTGAGAACTTGCAAAAGATCGGGAGGGATGTCGGAATAAACCCTCACCAGACCGGTCGTTACACTCATTATAATCATTCTTTGTTCCTGGGTAAGGGCTCTCATACGTTAAAAGTTGATTGGCCTGCTAAAATACGACCTTAATTAGTTATTCCATACCTCAATACAATTTTCGAACTCATTTTACGTGAAAGTAGTGTCCGGTCTTACTGTGAAAAAGTGCTAACATTGCAGTAAAAATAAAAGGAGACAACAATCAATTCACATCTGCGATGATAAACAGTGAAAATGCGATACTTGAAAAGCTGGCTATTCACAAAACCGGTAATAAAAGCAGGGATGAGGGCTTAGTTTTATCGGAAAGACCCGTACGTTTAAGTCAGGCCATCAGCGATTTGATGATCCGGTATTTTATATCCCCGTTTCGGAAAAAGGAATATTACAACCTATACCATGAAACGGATTTAAGGCTCAATGAGGTTTATCATTACGTTTCGGGGATTTTTGACGATCCTGCCGGTTTTATGGAACACTCGCAAAATCTGGCAAAAACCCTTTATGAATGCTCAACGCATCCAAAAATAAAATCCGGCGAATTTTATGCAGCTCTTTTTCGCCGGTTGCTGATCGATGGTGAAGAAGTTGATGCCATTGGGCTGTTCAGGTCGGAGTCGAGGGAAACCTACCTCAGGGTATATCCGGAAGATAACAACTTCACCGTTGAGCACGAGGATGGTATCAACATCAACAAGCTCGACAAGGGCTGTCTGATTTTTAATCTGGAGAGAGAATCGGGCTATGTGGCAGCAACGGTTGATACCTTGAGTAAAGGAAATGATGCGATGTACTGGATGGATAATTTCCTTAAGGTACGACAGCGCAACGACGACTACTTTCAAACCAGCCAGGTCCTGTCGATGTGCAGGCAATTTGTAAGGGAAAAGCTTCCTGAGGTATTCGAAACCGATTTGCCGGAACAGGCTGAGATGCTCAACAAATCAATAAAGTTTTTTAAAGAGAACGACAACTTCAGTATACAGGAATTTACCGGCGAAGTGTTCGATCAGCCCGAACTGATACAAACATTTAACGATTATCGTCGTGATTTTGAGGAGGAAAGGGAAATTAAGATAAATGACGGCTTTTCAATATCCGGGCAGGCGGTGCGAAAACAATCGAAAGTGTTTAAGAGTGTCATAAAGCTGGACAGGAATTTCCACATCTACGTCCATGGCAACCGCGACTTCATTGAAAAGGGCTTTGACGAGGAGCGGAGTATGCAGTATTATCGGTTGTATTATAAGGAAGAACAGTAAATCCATCTTTCAATGGGAGTACACCGGAAAGCCGGTAAAGTCTGACTTCAATAGATGCCGGCGATTTAGGAAATCCGGTTTACCGGCTTATATTTGCAGCCAAATATGCCTTAAAATATAAAATGAAAAGAACCGATCTTATTTTTACTGCCTGCGTGCTTGTATTTTTTCTTCCATTTTTTATTTCAGGAAGCGTTTATGAAGCTTACAACTCGTTTAACAACGAGCACGGCATGATAATGAGTTTTATCAAATTTGCCCTGCTTGCAACGCTTGGGGAAGTAATTGGTTTACGAATAAAAACCGGCAGATACAATGCTCCGGGTTTTGGAATACTTCCAAGAGCAGTGGTTTGGGGAGTACTTGGGCTTACCATTAAAATGGCTTTTGTAATTTTCAGTTCCGGAACGGTATCCTTCCTTACATACATGGGTATGGAAAATGCCGGTGTAGCGCTGTTAGGCGGTTTTTCTGCAGAAAAACTATTTGTTGCATTCAGCATCAGCGTATTGCTGAACAGCATTTATGCACCGGTGATGATGACCTTTCATAAAATCACCGATACACACATTCTGAATACGGGCGGAACATTAAAAGGACTTTTTACGCCCATCGATTTCCGGGGTATTTTCAAAGGATTGAACTGGGATGTACAATGGAGTTTTGTCTTTAAAAAGACAATACCTTTTTTCTGGTACCCGGCGCACACCATTACCTTCCTGCTTCCCGAGAATTTTCAGGTGTTGTTTGCAGCATTTTTAGGCGTTGCCCTGGGAACAATACTTGCAATTGCTTCATTAAAAGGTCGCTAAGTATAATTTTCCGATAAGGGGCACAGGAATATTTTTGTGGTTTTCACTTGACATGTGAGGGCAATTCTATAACTTGCCGCCGGTATCCGTTTTAAATATAAATCTGGATAAAAGAACAATGAAACCATGTATTTCAGGGGATTGCGAGGACCAATTGCCCGGATGAATTTGTCACTCGAATGATTTTAAAATAAACACTACGGAATTATGAAAGAACAGTTCAGGCACGACACACCGATTAACTTCGAAACGGTATCGGAAAAGATCGTTGAGATGCAGCTAGCAAACGTTGGTTCAGCCAGCATCAGGGAAATTAAACGATTAATTGACAATATTGAAAAAGCTACCGGCGACCGGTTTGTCCGGATGGAGATGGGAATACCAGGTTTGCAGCCATCATTGATAGGTACGGAAGCTGAAATTGAAGCCTTGCGTAACGGTGTGGCAGCCATTTATCCAGATATAGACGGATATCCGGGATTGAAAACGGAGATATCGCGTTTTGCAAAAAATTTTCTGGATATTGATGTAGATCCTGGTTCATGCATACCTACCGTAGGGTCGATGCAGGGAAGTTTTGCTGCATTTCTGACTCTGTCGAGGATGTATCCGGGTAGGGACACCACGCTGTTTATCGATCCCGGTTTTCCTGTACATAAACAGCAGCACAGGGTACTGGGACAGAAATTTGAGAGCTTTGATGTATACGATTACCGTGGAGAAAAACTTCGCGAAAAGCTGGAATCCTATTTTAAAACCGGAAAGATCCATTCGGTACTGTATTCAAATCCCAACAATCCTTCCTGGATATGCTTTACCGATGAAGAGTTGAAGATCATTGGTGAGCTTTCAGAGAAATACGGGGTTGTAATCTGTGAAGATCTGGCCTATTTCGGAATGGACTTCCGGAAGGATTATTCGAAGCCGGGAGTACCTCCTTATCAACCGACTGTGGCAAAATACACCGGTAATTACATACTCTTCATTTCCAGCTCAAAAGCTTTCAGTTATGCCGGGCAGCGAATTGGAATGATGGTAATAGCAGACAAACTGTTCAAAACAAAAGCTCCACAGTTGCTTAACTATTACAGCAGCGATATTTTTGGCCGTGCGATGGTTTTCGGAACCGTATATGCACTCAGCTCCGGAACTGCTCACTCGGCCCAGTATGCTCTGGCTGCGATGCTGAAGGCTGCCAACGAAGGACGTTTAAATTTTGTTGAGGATGTGAAGGTATATGGCGAGAAGGCCAGAATCATGAAAGAGATGTTCATCCGTAACGGATTCAGGATTGTATACGATACTGACATCGATAAGCCTATCGCCGACGGATTTTATTTCACCATTTCATATCCGGGGTTTACGGGAGAGGCATTGATCGAAGAGCTTTTATATTACGGTATTTCAGCCATTTCACTGGCAATAACGGGCAGTGAGCATACGGAGGGACTACGGGCCTGCGTTTCGCTGGTTAGTTTTGATCAGTTTCCCGATCTGGAATACCGTCTGAAGAAATTCAGGGAGCACCATACCTGAAAAAGGGCCGCTGGCTGCGAAAATTACCGGTGGTTTTTTACTGCGCTGTTTATAAACGTTATAAATTAAGGCTTGCATCTGAAATTGCAAACGTTTGCGGGTTTCGGATTGGTAAAAAATCAATAATTTCGCACCATTGAATCAACAAATTCAAACATATATACTATGGCAAAAGTAGTTGGCGATATTGTAATCGATATCGAGAAATGCAAGGGATGCGGAGTCTGCATTCCCGCCTGTCCCCAGGATGTAATATCCCTTTCGAAGAATGTGAACGGCAAGGGGTACAATTATGCCGAACCGGTCAACGACGACTGTACCGGTTGCATGAATTGTGCGATTGTATGTCCTGACGGGGTAATCACCGTTTACCGGAAAAAAATTGAATAGGAATTTAACGACTCAAGGTTTATGAAAGAACTGAGATTAATGAAAGGCAATGAAGCCTTTGCGGAGGCAGCCATCCGTGCAGGAGCCGATGGTTACTTCGGATATCCCATTACACCTCAATCGGAAGTGATGGAGTACCTGATGGCAGAAAAGCCTCACGAGCGTACCGGAATGGTTGTGCTTCAGGCTGAAAGTGAAGTAGCTGCCATAAACATGGTTTACGGAGGTGCAGCCTGCGGAAAGCGTGTTTTAACATCCTCATCGAGCCCCGGCATCAGCCTGAAACAGGAGGGAATTTCCTATATAGCCGGAGCTGAATTACCCTGTTTGATTCTGAATGTTGTTCGCGGAGGTCCCGGACTTGGAACCATTCAGCCTTCTCAGTCGGATTATTTTCAGTCGACCAAAGGCGGCGGTCATGGCGATTATCGTATGATCGTTCTCGCACCATCATCGGTTCAGGAAATGGCCGATTTTGCAGGTCTTGGTTTCGAGTTGGCCTTTAAATACCGGAATCCGGTTATGGTTTTATCGGATGGTGCCATAGGTCAGATGATGGAAAAAGTGGAACTGGAAGAACAGCGTCCGCGTTTTACAGAAGAGGAAATCATCAAAAATACACCATGGGCAACCACAGGAAAGACAAAAAACAGGGAGCGGAACATCATCACCTCTCTCAACCTGGATTCAGCAAAACAAGAGCAGCACAATATTGATCTGCAAAAGAAGTATAAGCTGATTCAGGAAAAGGAAACCCGTTTTGAGCTGATTAACTGCGAGGATGCCGAATACCTGATCGTTGCATACGGAACCAGTGCCAGGCTGAGCCAGAAGGCTGTTGACCTGCTCCGGAATCAAGGCATCAAAGCAGGGCTTCTCCGCCCGATCACCCTCTTCCCCTTCCCTACCGAAGCCATTTCGAAACTGGCAGATAGGGTTAAAGGTATACTTACAGTTGAGATGAGCGCCGGACAAATGGTTGAGGATGTAAAACTTGCCGTTGGATGCCGCGTAAAAGTTGAACACTTCGGAAGAATGGGCGGAATTATACCCTCCCCGACGGAAGTAGTGGAAGCTATGCACAAAAAAATCATCGGAGGATAATTAGATGGCCAATATAACAAAAGAGGAAATCCGGAAACCGGAGAATCTGGTATACAAGAAAACAGATCTGTTGACCGACAAAGCCCTGAGTTATTGTCCGGGCTGCGGTCACGGAACCACTCACCGCATCATCATGGAGGTGCTCGAAGAGATGGATATCCAGGATAAAACCATCGGTATAGCGCCCGTAGGCTGCTCGGTTCTCGCCTACGATTTCATGAACATCGATATGCAGCAGGCAGCACACGGCCGTGCTCCGGCACTTGCTACCGCCATCAAAAGGCTGATGCCCGAGAAGTTCGTCTTTACCTATCAGGGCGACGGCGACCTTGCTGCCATTGGTACTGCGGAAACCATTCACGCCTGCAACAGAGGAGAAAATATCGTCATTATCTTCATCAATAACGGAATTTACGGTATGACCGGAGGTCAGATGGCTCCCACTACCCTGCCCGGTATGAAATCGTCGACTTCCCCCTACGGCCGTGATACCCACCTGATGGGAAATCCCCTGAAAATGACGGAACTGGTTGCCCAGCTTCCGGGTACTATCTACGTAACCCGCCAGTCGGTACATACCCCCTCCAACGTTCGGAAAACGAAAAAAGCAATCCGGAAGGCTTTTGAAAATCAGAAACTGAACAAAGGCGTCTCGTTTGTTGAAGTTGTCTCCAACTGCAACTCCGGTTGGAAAATGACTCCCGTACAATCCAATAAATGGATGGAAGAGAATATGTTCCCATTCTATCCCCTCGGAGATATCAAAGTCAATACGGATTAATTCCTTTCCGGGTATCCGTCATACATCGTTAAAGATTGTATTGCCGGTACTTCAGATAGCAACAATTGCAGGATGAATCATCTTAAAACTAACGAATCATGACAGAAGAAATCATTATAGCAGGTTTCGGGGGACAGGGAGTTTTGTCCATGGGTAAGATCCTGGCTTATTCCGGCGTTATGGAAAACAAGGAAGTAAGCTGGATGCCTTCCTATGGCCCCGAAATGCGCGGTGGAACAGCAAACGTTACCGTTATCATCAGCGATGAGCGCATCAGTTCTCCCATCATCAGCTCCTATGATACCGCTATCATACTTAATCAGCAGTCTATGGACAAGTTTGAGAAAAGTGTGAAGCCTGGAGGAATACTGATTTATGACCCCAACGGAATTACCAGGCATCCCGAACGCAAAGACATCAATATTTACACCATTGAAGCTACCGACGAAGCATCAAAAATGGGGCTTACGAAGGTGTTTAATATGATTATTCTCGGCGGTTTTCTTAAACTGAAACCTATCGTTCATGCTGAATACATCCGTAAAGGACTCGAAAAATCACTTCCGAAGCGTCATCACAATATGATCCCCGAAAATGAAAAAGCCATCGACCGGGGCAAGGAAATTATTGAGGCCAGACAGCTTTTAAACTAAACAATTTTTAACAACACGCACCCAAGAAAGCTCCTCTCAATCGATATGGAGCTTTTTTATTTTAGCCGGAATCTAGGATTCTTTACAGACATATTAAACTTTACCCACCGGCCGGTGTTGATTCATACTGTTTTGCAGATTGAAAAAAATGACCATTTCTGAAGACGTGTACGCGTTTCTTGATAAGCAGTGCAAGCGTTTTAACCGGCCTGAATTTATTGAAAGCGATCCGGTGAGCATACCGCATCTGTTTTCCGGAAAGGAAGATATAGAAATTTCGGGATTTCTGGCTGCAACCATAGCCTGGGGCCAGCGTGTATGCATTGTACGTAATGCCCGCAGGCTGCTTGCTCTTATGGACAATTCGCCTTATTCATTCATCCTGCATGCCAAACCTTCTGACTTAAGAAAGGTTCAGGGCTTTGTACATCGCACGTTCAACGGCGATGATCTTCTGTTTTTTATTGAAGCGCTGAGGAACATATATACAGAACATGGCGGACTTGAAGCCGTTTTTACTGAAGGATTTCATAATGGAGAGCAATCTGCATATCGTGCCATTAATCACTTCCGGGAAATTTTTCTCGGAACAGAGCATCTGAAGCGTTCCGAAAAGCATATTGCATATCCCGGAGGCGGCAGCAGTGCAAAACGCATCAACATGTATCTGCGATGGATGGTAAGACGGGATGAACAAGGGGTAGATTTCGGATTGTGGAAAGAAATATCGCCAGCAGCTCTGTGCTGCCCTCTCGATGTACACTCAGGAACAACTGCCCGGAAACTGGGTCTGCTTATACGTAAACAAAACGACTGGAAATCGGTTGAAGAGTTGACGGCAAATTTGCGTAAGTTCGATCCGGAGGATCCTGTAAAGTATGACTTTGCTCTCTTCGGGCTTGGGAATGAATCCAGAATAATGAAAAGGGAGTATTCTGAATATCCTTAACGGGATTGTAAATGGAACGAAATTCGTGTTGAATGCGCAGACAGGAAAATACAAAAATAAAAACTTAATCGGATGAAAACGGAAATTAAAACTCAGGAAGAACTTGACGGGCTGAACCGAACCTCTGCCGCACTTCTGCTTTATTTTTACAACGACAGCTGTGCCCCCTGTGTTGCATTAAGGCCAAAAGTAGAAGAGCTTATAACGAATCGGTTCCCACGGATGGATCATTCGTACATCAACGCAGGCCTGAATCCCGCTTTAGCTGCTTCGAACGGCGTTTTCGCCAGTCCTGCTATCCTGGTTTTCTTCGATGGAAAGGAAACTTTCAGGGTAAGTAAATACGTCTCCATCGATGAACTTGCATCCCGTATACAACGGTATTACAATTTGATTTTCAGTTAACCTCTCCCCTTTCTTTTAACTTAACCGGTTTGTCCATAAATAATACAGGGCGTGTTCGTCTGCGTACAGTATAATATGTATTTATAATTTTACATATAATTGATATACAGTGAATTAAAAATGATGGTTCGTTTCTTGAAGATGCAAAAATAACGGATAAAATAATTTGTTTTAAGCGTCCGGGAATTATGTCACGGGACAAAAACAAGTACTTTTAACATAATGCAAAAAGCATTTATCATGAAACGATTCCTGCCCATACTATTCGTGCTGATTGCAGCAGCGACAATTACTGTATCCGGACAACAACCGGAAATTTATCTCCCACGGGAATATCGCGTGGCATTGAAGAAACAGACCCGGAGCGAGAGCGGTGCTCCCGGTATTAATTACTTCCAGAACCAGGCGGATTACAGCATAACGGCTTCTTTTGATCCGGCAAGCCGGAAGCTTACCGGCCACAGTTTAGTTACCTATTACAACAACAGCCCGGATACGATGCGAATTATTGTTCTCAACACAGACCATGACTTTTTCAAGCGGGGCAGTGGCCGGTCGTTTGGAATTGATCCATCCGACCTTACGGATGGCATAGACATCCGGTCGCTAAAGGTCTCAGGAAAAGAAATAACACTTGCTCCTCCTGTGTGGCGACGAAACGGAACCCAGGCACAGTTCCGATTGCCGTCGGCTCTTGCGCCGGGTACTTCGGTAGAATTTGAGATGGAATGGAGTCTGATTCATCCGGCAAAGACATGGATTCGGACAGGCACCTACGATTCAACCTCTTTTTTTATAGCTTACTGGTTTCCAAGGGTTGCCGTTTACGACGATATTTTCGGCTGGGATGTTTCGGGTCATCTGGGAACTGCGGAGTTTTACAACGATTTTGGTGATTTTGATGTAAAACTAACCATCCCGGGACAGTACATGATATGGGCAACGGGTGAACTCCAGAATCAGGAACGGATTTTTTCTGAAACAATCCTGGATCGTTTGGAAAACAACAAAGAGAATGAGACCATAAAAATATCATCCTCTGCTGAACTTATGGAAGGTAAGGTATTAAAATCTGCCTCTGAGCATACATGGCATTTCAGGGCCGAAATGGTGCCGGACTTTGCATTCGGACTGAGCGATACTTACAACTGGGTTCGCAGGAATCTTCGTCAGAGCGACGGAAAATTAATACGTGTAAATGCTGTATATCCCGACAAGGCGGAAGATTTCAGGGAAGTTGCGGAGATTGGTGCTACAACCATTAAGATGATGTCGGAAGAAATAACAGGAGTTTCTTATCCTTTTCCGGAAATGACCGTTTTTTGCGGGCATGGCGGGATGGAGTTTCCGATGATGGCTAACGATGGCAGTTCAGAAACAAGTGAAGGAACGGTATTTGTAACATCGCATGAAATTTCCCATTCGTGGTTTCCTTTTCTGGCCGGACTTAATGAAACCAGGTACGGGTGGATGGATGAGGGACTGATCACCTATTTGCCGAAAAAAGTGGAAGAGTATTATTTCCCTGAGCGCAATCCGCACCTCTCCTATATCTCCAGCTATGCAAACTGGGCCGGGCGCGAGGATGACCTTAATATGTCGGTTCCATCCAATTCCATAGCAAACCACTCAAGCTATATGATGAATGCTTACGGTCGTTCGGCGGTAACATTAATGCACCTGGAAAAACTGATAGGTGCTGAAAAATTTAAGACAGTATTAAAGACCTTTCTCGAGGAATGGCGTTTTAAGCATCCTTCTCCCTATGATTTTATAAATACCTGTGAGCGAGTAGCAGGTGAAGATCTTGATTGGTATTTTGGTTCCTGGCTGTTTGGATACGGGTATCCGGATCTCGTAATCAGAGAGGTTTCGAATCCGGACTATGGTGCAAAAATAACAATTGCAAAAGCAGGTTATCTGCCCATGCCGGTTCATTTGATATGCAGGTTTGACGACGGAAGTGAGCACGCATATTCCGAACCCGTTTCGGTATGGAAAGACGGTCGTACTCTGCATACAGTTGAAACAGGTGTACAAAAGAAGCTGAAATGGGTAAAGCTTGGAAATGAGCTGATTCCAGACACTTATCCGGGTAATAATGTATGGGAATCAGCCGATGGAAACGGAAGAATTCCACCGGGTAACGGCCGTTAACGCACGGGTTTGTCGCGACGGTACGACCACATCATAATGGCTATGGCAATTGCCAGGGATGCTGCGCCCAGAGAGAAGGTAAAAACAAAGCCGAACATCTCATAAAAAATCACTCCCAGCAAAGGGGCAAAGATTGCCCGCGTTGCGGTTAAAAACAGGTGTACAGCCTGGTAATCGCCGGCTTCCTCCGGTCTGCAAAAATAGGCGGAACCGATGCTCCATAAAAGCGACATGGTGGCAGCAAATACCGAATGAAAAAGAACGTAAGGTATCATGCTGTAGTAGAGAATTAAACTGCCAATACGGATGTGAGCCGGAACATAATAAGTTAATACCAGGCTCAGAAGAAATAGCATGATGGACGCAAAAGTAAGGGCTCCGAATTTACGCGGATCCACTTTCCCGAGCATGGATCCAAAGAAAGGTATTAGAAACAGCGAGAGAATATTATATGCATTCTTATAAGTTGCCACACTGAAGTAGTTTAGTCCGAGTTGTTTTTCGAAGAAAATGGTAATCACGGTCACCGTACTCATGAATGCGAATCCGTAAAAAAGAAAACCCATTTCAAAATGCCGGAAGGGTGTATTTTCTTTCATAATTCTCCGCATCCCCGCAATGGACTCTTTTAATGAATCCAGAAAACCATTGTTGGCGCTTTTGTTTTGTTCTACCGAAAAACGTATTTGCGATAGCAGCCAGGTAGAACCAACACCGGCAAGGGCTGCTATCGCAAATACCCATGTAAACGCATAGGGATCAACGTCCAGGATGATGCCGTAAACGAAGGCGGTTACAAGCAGAACTATTTTCCCGCCAAGAGTGGCCAGGCTGTATAGTCCACCGAAATTAAAATGTTGGTAATTGCTTTTCAGGAACAAATTTATGGTTGGAAATATTACCGGATTTCCCAGGTAATAAACCAGGAACACGATAAGAAATATATAGTGGTAAATGGAAGAACCTTCGAATGCTTGCGAAGTTCGTGGAAAGAATAACAGTACGGCTAATGGAGCTCGCGTCAGAAATCCTGTTATACGTATAAGTTTCTGCTTGTTGCGTACACGTTTTAACCACTCAGCAATAAAAATCAGGAAAATAAACACCAGAACCGAGAACTGGAACAGGAAACTCAGCTGGTAAGACGATCCGTGAAGGCTTTTCAGAAAGACAAACTCGTTAAGTGCCAGAACGCCCAATACGATGTTGTCGAGAATGGTATAGCCCAGATGCAAACGAAATGTGCGTAATTCAGCCGGCATCAGGTCGTGAAGACCATACCTAGAAAACAACCGGCTTAGAATCCATGTCATGGCGAAGGAATAAACGTGTAAGGCTTAAAATAAATGGTTGTGCCACATGCCTGAGCATGAACAAAGCCTGCGGAGCAATGTTTAAAAGCTGTACAAAATTACGAAACATGAAAAAACTAATTCTGATTTTTACCATGGCGATAATCAGTGGGTTTATCTCGTATGGTCAGACAAATCTTCACGCTTTCACAGTTACCGATATCAATGGAAATGCATTTGATTTGTCGCAGCTTAAAGGAAAAAAGGTTCTGGTGGTGAATACGGCATCCAAATGCGGATTAACTCCGCAATACAAGGATCTGGAAGCGCTTTACAAAAAATATATGGAGAAAGACTTTGTTATTATCGGATTTCCGGCGAATAATTTTCTGAATCAGGAGCCCGGCACCGATGAGGAGATTGCAGAGTTTTGCGAGTTGAATTTTGGGGTTACATTCCCTATGATGTCAAAGATTTCCGTCAAGGGTAATGACATTCACCCTTTATACAGATGGCTTACATCCAAAGATTTGAATGGAAAATTTGATGCTGAAGTAAGTTGGAATTTCCAGAAATTCATGATCGATGAAAACGGAGACCTTGTGGATTTTGCTCCGCCCCGCGAAAACCCTTTATCGGATAAAATCGTGAACTGGATCGAAAATTAATTACCTGATCTGCTGGATAAAAGTCACCGCATGGTGGCTTTTTTTTTGCCCTGCAGCATAATGCCGGTGCCCGCTACATATTTATACTAAACCTTGACCTATTTATTCTTATGAAATGAATGATATTGGGGATTCGAGATGGCGCACTTTATTCTGAATGGATAGCCTGGGTTTAATCGCGGGAATTTGCCGAAAAAAAAATGTAAGGTGAGCAGAAATAAAGATGGACAAAAAAGAACCCGAAAGTTTTTTATGCCGGCTGCCATTTTCGTCGATAACATCGTTCGTGCGAATAACTGTCTCCAATGTATTTATTCGATTGGATGAGCAGTGCAGGCGGGATAAGAACTTTCGGGTTTAATTCTTTACAGTATTTACTTTACGGCTTTGCGTTCAAAGTAATGGTAAGTGCCATCTGATCGTTGATAAAATCATCTTTCAGGTTAGCGAAAAGAGTTTTTGAACCGTACTGAACGTTCCACTGGGTGCGGTCGATAAGGAAAGTTGCAGAAGTGGCAGTTACACCATTGTCGGAAACATTAACCGTTGCAGGGAAAGTAACACTCCTGGTTACATCCTTCATGCTGAGATTTCCGGTGATGTTGTGGGTTGCAGCGGGATTTCCCTGCACAGCTTCCACGGAAGTGATCTCAAAAGTTGCTGTGGGATAGGTTTCCGTTTCGAAAAAATCGGCCGATTTCAGGTGGCCAAGGAGCTTTCCGTTCATATCGGGATCTGTAAGGTCGAGTACTACGATGCTGTTCATATCGATAACAAACTTGCCTCCGACAACATTTCCTTCATCCAGGAAAAGCTGGCCTTCGGTCAATTCGATGGTACCGTTGTGCGTTCCGGTGGGTTTTGCACCTTCCCACTCAATAATCGACGTTTCAAGATCAGCATTCAGTGTTACATCGCCGCTCATAACAGAAACTGCCTGTGCATCACCGGTAAGGGCTTTCTCGCCCTGCGGACCGCCACAGGCAGCAAATAAACCTGTTACAACAATAAGACTTAGAATTTTAGAAAAATTTTTCATGTTGTTTGCTTGTTTAGGATTAATAAAGTTTCGGATTATTAGTCTTTTAAACAGGTTCGTTTAAAGTTTGTTCAACAGGATTAAACAATTGAACTTTATATTTTAACATTTTTTTGCACCTGAAGGGGGGGCGAAGTTTAATCTTAACATTCATTAACTGGGCGATAAAGTATCTTTACATTTGTTAACGGAAGCCTTAGCAGCGCTTCAATAACTGGTAATGCAAATTCATAATAACTGAAACTGTTCTACGCCTGAACGTATGCTGCATTATTTACCTGTTTTACTGATCGTAATTTTTCATCTGGTTGCTCCTGAGATACGTGCACAGGGCTATGTTCTTATTCAGGGTACTGTGTACAACCTGAAGGGAGAAACCCTTCCCGGTGCTCATGCGATGAATGTTAAGCGCAGGTATGGAACGTTTACGGATTATAACGGTAAGTTTACACTGATCCTGGCTCAGAAGGATACCATGCGCATCAGTATGGTCGGTTATAAACCGTTTTTCTATAGTATTCCTGCCAATCTGAAAGGACTGAATTACAGTATAAAAATCACACTGCTCACCGACACCCTGGAGATCAGCGGGCCTATAATCAGGCCGTATCCAGCCACCTATGCCGAATTCAGGCAGGAATTCGTTGCGATGAAAGCACCCGAAGAAAATCTGATCAAAAAGCTTCATATACCCACAGGACCATACCGCAGCAAGTATTCAAACCCTGAAGGCGGATTGCTGCTTCCCGGACCCTTCAGCCTGCTATACGACAACTTTTCGAAAGAGGCCAGGCAGAGAAAAAAGATGAATGCCATTCTGGCCGTCGTTGATTTGAGAAATTCCATACTTGATATTTTTCCGTTCGAAATGCTTAAGCTTCGCTACGGATGCGAAACCGATGAGGATGTGGACGATTTGATCCGTTTTTGTGCCATTGACAAAACCAGTTTACAGACCACGCCACATTATATTCTCGCAGGAATGCTCGATCGTTGCGGAAAAGAATGGAAGCGGCTGAACAGCCTGAATAAGGAATTCCGGCAACTGCAGCCGTAAAAGTTTAAATCTTTATGGATGCCAGCTATCTGCTATGTAGTATGGCAGATCCTGTCCATTTTATATCTACCTTCCCTTTGCTTGCCTGTGTTAGATATTAAATGGGTTTTCGGAATACAAACGGATTTGAAGATACCTTTGCCAGCCCTGCCGTAAATGGTAAATTTCTTTTAACGCATGCTTCTGAACCAATAATTGCGATATTTGTTAAGACAAGCGCAACGACTATAGTTACCGCAGAAAAGAAAAAGATTATGAAATCTGTATCTACCAAATCGAAGAAGACAAAAACGCAGAAATTTGACAGCAAAGAGGTATTAAACGACTACCGGATAGCGGTTGAGAGCCGGCAGGCAAGTTTGATGGGCCGGCGCGAAGTGCTGAATGGCAGGGGTAAATTCGGAATTTTCGGAGACGGAAAGGAGATTCCCCAGCTTGCAATGGCCAAGGTTTTCAGGGAAGGCGACTGGAGATCGGGTTACTATCGTGACCAAACCTTTATGCTGGCAGCCGGTATGATGACATTGGAGGAGTTTTTTGCACAGATATATGGTGATACAGACGACACATTTAATCCGGGCACAGCCGGCCGGGTGATGAACAATCACTTTGCAACGCGCAGTCTCGACAAAGATGGAATGTGGAAGGACCTGATTGCTCAGAAGAACAGCTCGGCCGACATCTCCCCTACTGCCGGTCAGATGCCCCGGCTTTTAGGATTGGCTCTTGCTTCAAAGCTATACCGCAATGCCAGTAATACGTCGATCCGGAAAGGTTTTTCCAACGAAGGAAATGAAGTGGCATTCGGCACTATCGGCGATGCCTCCACTTCGGAAGGACATTTCTTTGAAACCATTAATGCTGCCGGAGTTCTGCAAGTTCCAATGGCCATTTCGGTTTGGGATGATGGCTGGGGAATATCGGTTCCGAATAAATATCAGACGACAAAGCAGAATATTTCGGAAATTCTGAAGGGTTTTGCTGCCGACGAATCGCATGAAGGATACAGGATATTTACTGCCAACGGCTGGGATTACCCTGAACTCGTTCGTATTTACCGCGAAGGCACCGAGATATGCAGGAACGAACAGGTTCCCGTGCTGTTCCACATCCGTGAGCTTACGCAGCCTCAGGGGCATTCAACCAGTGGTTCTCATGAACGCTACAAATCGCCCGAACGCCTGGAATGGGAACTTGAATTTGATGGTATTAAGAAAATGCGGGAATGGATAATTTCAGAACGTCTGGCAACGGTGGCTGAACTCGACGGAATTGAAAAAAATGCTGCTGACATAGTAAAAAAAGCCCGCAAGGCAGCATGGGACAATTTTCTGATTCCAATCAAAAAACGCCGAGATGAGTTTCTGAGGATGGCGGACGTAACTACCTGTAACTGCGCCAAAACAAAAAAAATTGAATCGATAAAAGAGGATTTAAGGCTGATAGCCGACCCCATTCGAAAGGATATTATTTCCTCGGCCCGCAAGGTTCTCCGGCTGATTTGCGACTCCTGCAGCAACCCGCACAACTCACTCAAAATTAACGTCACCAAATGGCTTGAAAGCGAGATGATCGACAATGCCGGCCGTTATAACTCCTATTTATACAGTCAGTCAGCCCTGAAGGTCGGAAACATAGAACCTATAGAACCTTTGTTTGACGAAAAGTCGGTAATGGTTCCGGGTCGTGAGATATTAAGGGATAATTTCGATGCCCTGATGGCAAAGTATCCCGAACTTGTTGTTTTTGGCGAAGATGTTGGAAAAATAGGCGGAGTGAATCAAACCTGGGAAGGTCTGCAGGAGAAGTATGGCGAGAACCGAATTTTTGATACCGGCATCCGGGAAGCAACCATTATCGGTCAGGGTCTTGGCCTTGCCATGAGAGGATTCAGACCCATTGCCGAAATTCAGTACTTCGACTATCTGCTTTACGGACTTCAGGTAATAAGCGATGATCTGGCTACCCTCCAGTACCGGACCAAGGGCGGACAGAAGGCACCTATGATCATAAGTACGCGGGGGCATCGCCTCGAGGGCATCTGGCATTCGGGATCCCCGCTCAGCATGGTAATAAATTCCGTACGCGGTGTTCACGTGCTTGTTCCAAGAGATATGACCCGTGCCTCCGGCTTCTACAATATGATGATGTCCAGCGATGAGCCGGCAATAATTATCGAACCGCTGAATGGTTACAGACTTCGCGAGAAGCGGCCTTCCAACATAGGTAAATACCGCATCGCACCCGGTTATCCGGATGTTTTGATGCAGGGGACCGATGTAACCCTGGTTACCTATGGTTCATGCGTTCGAATAGCACAGGATGCTGCGGATCAGCTGAAAGGCTTTGGAATTTCCGTAGAACTGATTGATGTTCAATCGCTCGTACCATTTGACCTGAACCACGATATTGTAAAATCGCTGCGTAAAACCAATAAAATTGTTTTCTTTGATGAGGATGTTCCCGGTGGAGCTACCGCTTACATGATGCAAAAGGTGCTTGAGGAGCAGGAAGGCTACCGTTACCTGGATGCCGCTCCCCGTACCGTTACCGGTCAGGCGCATCGCGCGGCCTACAGCACCGACGGCGATTACTTCTCCAATCCCAATGCCGAAGATGTTTTTGATGCAGTTTACAATATCATGCACGACTACAATCCCGGCAAATACCCCAAAATCTTTTAAAATATCCGGATTAACTCAGAAAAAGCCCGAACAAAGACGTTATGTTCGGGCTTTTTTTAGGGCTCATGAAGGATTCTGTTATTCAGCAGTGCGGAAAACTGACCGAAGCAATCAGAAAAGCCGCTGTTTATGGCAGCGGCTTTGCAAGCAGTGATAAAGGTTAATCCCCGGATTTACACCTGTTTAAAGGCGCCAAGGTCTTTGGGGTGACTTTGGTTGATAAAGCCAACGATGGCTATATTTTCGGCTCTTGCTTTTCTGATGAAAATATCGGCGGATTTGGTATAAACCTCCGAGCGGTTGGCATCGAGAAGCAGCAGGTATCCCATGATAATATGGCCTGCCATTTCAACCAGCCTGCGGGCATGGTAGTCGAGATACTCGTTATCTTCATGTTCGGTTACTTTTTCAACCGTTTTTCCGTACTGATCGGTCATTTTTTCGAGAACCGATTTCATGTATTCGAGTTCAGGACGTACGGTTATCTCGGCAAAACCATGCATTGCCTTGAGGTATGCACCGTTGGTAACTCCACGGATGGCGGCAACCACCTGAAGTTGTGATGTGCCTTCGTAAATCGTGGTGATACGGGCATCGCGGTAGATGCGCTCAACCGGAAAATCTTTCATATATCCGGTTCCTCCGTGTATCTGAATGGCATCGTAGGCAATCTGGTTGCAGTATTCGCTTGAAAAAAGCTTCAGCAGAGGAGTAAAAACATCGGCAAGTTTAAGATAGTGCTTGTACTCATCCCGCTCGGCGGGTTCCAGTTTGCGCTCATGACCTGCAAAAACATATGCTTTATAAATATCCACGTATCGGGCGGTTTCATAAAGCAGTGTGCGGATGGCGTCGGTTTTCACCTTCATGTTGGTGATTAATTCGTACACCGCGGGGTATTGAATGATGGCCTTACCAAACTGCTCGCGTTCGCGGGCATACTTCAGGGCTTCGCGCCAGGCGGCTTCGGCGATGCCAACCGATTGGGCTCCGACACCCAGGCGGGCTGAGTTCATAAGCGACATCACGTATTTGATCAATCCCATTTTGGTATCGCCTACCAGCTTGGCCGGTGCATTTTTGAAAACCAGCTCACAGGTTGGTGAACCTTTGATTCCGAGCTTATTCTCTATTCTGCGGATTTTTACGGCCTTGTGCTTGCGATCGTAAACAAAGAGGGAGAGACCGCGGGCATCGGTGGTATTGGCTTCAGAACGCGCAAGTACCAGCGAAATATCGGCATCGCCGTTAGTGATAAAACGTTTCACTCCATCGAGATACCAGGTTCCGCTTGCCTGATCGAAGGTAGCCTTCAGCTGTACGGCCTGAAGATCGGATCCGGCATCGGGTTCGGTAAGATCCATGGCTGCAGTTGCACCCTGGTTAAAACGCGGAAGATATTCATTCTTAATCTCATCCGATCCGAACTCATGGATGGTCTCAGCACAATCCTGAAGTCCCCAGATATTGGCAAATCCGGCATCGGCGCGCGATACGATCTCAGCCGACATTACGTACGGAACAATCGGGAAGTTCAGTCCGCCGTATTCGCGTGGCAGCGACATTCCGATCATCCCGGCTTTTACAAGGGCATCGTGGTTTTCCTGCGTTCCACGGGCATAAACAACCTCGTTGTCAATCAGCTGCGGACCCTCGTGGTCCACGCTTTCAGCGTTTGGTGCTATAATATCTCCAGAGATCTCCCCAATGATTTCCAGCACTTTATCGTAGCTATCGAGTGCATCTTCAAGATCAAGCGGAGCGTAATCGTGCTTTTCCTTTTCGGTGTAATTTTTCTCCTTAAGTTTCACGATCTTTTCCATCAAAGGATGGTTCAGGTGAAATTTCAGATGTTCGTTGTCGGTATAAAAATTATCCATTTTCTTTTGTGTTGCGTTTGATTAGTGAAGATAACCTCAGGGGTTATTTCGAATTTGCTTTGTAATACCGGATCATTTTAGGGATCACATCCGTGATGCTGCCGATAATGGTATAATCGGCAATATGATTTATAGGGGCATTCGGATCGGTATTAATGGAAATGATCTGTGCAGACTGATCCATTCCGGCGCGATGCTGAACCGCTCCGGAGATGCCGCATGCAATGTAAAGCTTGGGCCTTACGGTAACACCGGTCTGTCCGATCTGACGTTCGTGTTCGGAAAAACCGGCATCCACTGCGGCGCGGGAAGCTCCAACCTGGGCGCCCAAGACGTCGGCAAGGTCGTAAAGCAATTGAAAATTTTCGCGTGAACCAACACCATATCCACCAGCGATTATTACCTGTGCATTCTTGATATTAATTTTGCTCGATTCCATATGCCGTTCGATGATTTCAACAGCGAAATCCTCATCGCGAAGTATGGCAGCCGTATCCGTTTTCTTTACC
>JALHHH010000036.1 GCA_022837485.1 Bacteroidales bacterium | reverse complement strand
AATGCAAAAGGGCACGAAGACAGCTTCAATTTAATTAACGGTAATTAAATTGTCTGACGACTTCGTGCCTTTTGTGTTTACTTATTTTAAGTATTTATTAACAATAAGCTGCACAAAATGCAGCCTTCGTGACTGTGGTACAATTTGATCGGACCCTAGGCGGGGATGAGTTATTTATTTTACCCCCGTATTTACAAATAATTGTATATTTGCACGCTCTTGCGGATGTGGCGTAATTGGTAGCCGCGCCAGACTTAGGATCTGGTGCCGAGAGGCGTGGGGGTTCGAGTCCCTTCATCCGCACTTCACTACTGGTATATTGATTGTCAAGGCTTTAAAATTTGCATGGTTTAAAGCTTCAAACAGAAAGAGCGGATGGAACCGCACTTTTTAATTTACTTATCGCCAGTACCGCGCACTCTCAGCCCTTATCTTCCTGCTCTGCAGTTATCAGTCCTTTGCTGATGGCATATTTTATAAGGCCAACGATGGTTTTTGTTTTTGTTTTGATGAAAATATTACGCCGGTGAGCTTCAACGGTACGCTCGCTGATGAAGAGTTTTCCTGCAATCTCTTCGTTGTTGTATTCCCTGGCTACCAGGCTTAATACCTCAATTTCGCGGGTCGTAAGTACGGGTTTATTATCGGCTTTCACGTCTGCACTTTCCGCATCCGGCCCCAGGTTGTCCATAATAATTTGTTGAGTGTTGATGCTGAGATACTTACCGTTATTATGAACGATCCGGATTGCCTCGATTACTTCGTTCATGTTTGTTCGTTTGAGCACAAAACCCGATGCCCCGGCCTTTATCATGCGCGTAATGATGGAAATGTCGTCGTGCATGGTAAGGGCAATGATGCGCACACTGGGATAAAGTTCCCTTACCCGCGTAGTTGTCTCTATACCACTACCTTCAGGCATGTTTATGTCCATCAGAATAACATCCACACTATTGCTTTCCAATACTTTAAGTGTTTCATTCATGGAATTGGCCCCGGCTACAAATTCAATGTCTTCCTCATATTCGAGCAGCGATTTAAGCCCTTCGATCATCAGCTGGTGATCGTCAACAACGGCTACTCGTATTGGTGTTTTGGTCATTACTTACTTACTTAATGGTATTAAGATGCTGATTATAGTACCCCTTCCGGGTGTGGAATCGATGAACATCGTTCCCTTAAGATTCTCGATGCGCGATTTCATGTGTGTCAGACCGTAACTTGAATGTTTGCTGACCTCCTCGGGCTTAAACCCTTTACCGTTGTCTTCCGTTATCAGCGAAAGCTCACCCTCGCCCTGCGTCAGTTGCACAAACAACCGGCTTGCTTCCGAATGCTTCAGGGTGTTGTTCACAATTTCCTGAATTGTGCGATACAAGGTGTTTTCAATAAGTGTATCAAGCTTGCCATCGAGACCGTAAACGTCGTAACTCATGTTTAATCCGCTGCTTTGGTTTACCCGGTCGGCTATGCTTTTCAGCGCCCCTTTAAGTCCCCGCTCCGAGAGCAGCGAAGGAGCCAGGTTGTGAGAGATGTTGCGCACTTCATCAAAGGCATCGTCAATGGTCTTCATGAGCGAATCGAGCAGCTCGCCGCGCTTTTCCGGAGCCAGATCGCTTCGTTTTTTCAGCATGCTTGCATGCAGCCCGGCCAGCGACAAAATATGACCCAGACTGTCGTGCAATTCACGCCCGATGCGCTTGCGCTCCTGTATCTCGGCTTCCAGAGCGGCGTTAGATTTTTTCTCTGTAAGCTCGATCACCGTTTTCTGTAATTTCATTTTCTGGCGGTGCCGGTGGTTCAGGTAGATAAGGTACAAGCCTGTAAGCAGCAGAACGAACGTCAGGGAAATAAAAAAAAGGAGGTTGTTTTTCTTACTGATGGACAGCTCTTTCTTTTCCAGCTCCAGCTGTTGCATTTTGGTGAGCTGGCTCAGGTAGTTCAATTCTACATCGTACACCTGGTGCACTACCGTCTGGTTAATTACTTCCTGCTGTGCTTTCTGATGTTCGCGGTAATGAAACAGGGCATTTTTGAAGTCCCCGGTCTTTTCGCCAATGTCCGACAGAACCTCATGCGCCTCGCTCTTCAGAACCAGACTGTTTTGTTCAGCGGCCAAAAGCATCACCTCGCCGGCAATTTCTGAAGCCCCCGATGGTTGGTTCATCCCCAGCATAACCCTCGCAATTCCCAGCCGGGCTATTGCCAGCTGGTACGAAAGGTTGGCTTTGCGGGCGATGCCCGTACTTACTGTAAATGCTTCCATCGCTTTCGCGACGTCGCCGAGACCCAGGAAAAGGTTTCCCTTGAGCTGATACGAAATGCAGAGTCCGTAATTGTTGCTTATTTTTTCCGACAGCGCAATGGCCTGTCCAAGGTATTCAAGAGAACGATCCGGTTGATGCTTCTGCATATAACACAAAGCCATATTATTCAATACCGAAACCGTCAGAATGGAGTCTTTCGGATGCTGATCTGAATAAAGCGCCCTGCTAAAATAGTCAAGGGCCTTTTCGTAATTTTTCAGATTCAGATATATAAGTCCGATGTTGTTGTACGCTCCCGTCTTTTTTTCATAATCGTTGGCACGATCGAAGTTGTTGAGCGCCTCGATCAGGTGGATGTAAGCATTCTTGTAGTTGCCGATTTCATTGTAAATAACACCCAGGTTGTTGTTTATGTTGGCAATCTCAAGATACAGTTCCGTCTCTTCTGCCGTCTTCAGCGCCTCATTGTAATACTTGATTGCTTCTGAATAGTTGGTCTCAAATGCATACGAAGAACCTATGTACTTCAGCATACTGATTTCGGTGATATGGTCGCCGGTTTTGCCTTCGCGCAAAACCTCTTCTGCTCTGGCACGGGCCGAGGAAGGATTTTCATATAAATCCCTGTGGATTTCAGCAAACAGTTCATTTTGGCTTTCCCCGGCAGCAATGTTATCCTGTTTTTTACCCTTTCGGGGATGTAAATCCCCCCGGCTACAGGCCGATGTTATTATCACCAGAGCGATAAACAGATGCATTGATGCTTTCTTCCAGGTATATGCTACTAATCTTTGCATTGCGTAATTCATGGTTTCGGATAACAGAAAACAAACCCATGCAAATCTATGGCTTTATGTTTAAATAATGAGGCCTTATTTCTGACAATGAGCAAAATACGGGTTATCACTGTGTAATTCTAAGTGCTGGCACGTATAACGGATTTCATTTAAAATAGCATGCAATACGAATTGCATGATCCTCTGTGATTGGTTTACTTTGCCACAGATGTTTCACTTAAATTACCGGTTATGAAAAACCTGTTTACTGCACTTCTTTCGCTGGTTCTGATTTCAGGAACCTTTTGCCTGCCTCTGGCAGCACAGAATAGTATATCGTATCGTTCTGCAAATGAAATAATTATGCTTGAAGAGTTTAACTACCCGGCAGGTCAGATTCCCACGGGATGGGTTCTGGAAGGAGCTCAGGCCCCCTGGAGTATAAGTGCCTCGGATCTTGCCGGTGGAGAAGCCCCTGAACTCTTCCTCGGCTTCAGTTTTGCCTTCGGATTAAGCCGTCTGGTATCGCCGCCTGTAGAAATTTCGGGCTTTCATCAGCTATGTCTGCGATACAAACAATACATTGTGAACTACGAAATGGATTACGGCGAAGTAATTGGTCTCGATCTTACCTTTGACGGTGGTGCCACCTGGGAGCCACTGTGGGAGAAACCTCTGGGATTGCTGAACTTCCCTCAGGATGAGTTTGCGTATTACTTTACAGCTCCTGAAGGTTCTACAGAATTTCAGTTTGCCTTCCGCTTCGAAGGGAATAACTATGCAATAAATTTCTGGACCATCGACGATGTCGTTGTGGAAGCCGCCGCAACCAATGACCTGGTAGCTGGAAATTTTTCCGGAACTGAAATGCCCCTGGCTGACGAAGAAAACTTCTACATGCTCGAAGTCGTTAACGGTGGAACGCAGGTACAGGATAACTACACCGTAAAACTGATGTCAGAAGGCGGAGTTGAATTGGCATCTGTACCTGGTGAACCCATAGCATTTGGCGAACGCGCGTATCACTTTTTTTTCTGGGCTCCGGGTGCAGCTATGACCGGAAGCAAAGTTCTTTATACCGAGATTGTTTTTGCCGATGATGAAATCCCCTCCAACAACAGAAGCAAAAGTATGCCCGTCAGTATCCTTCCTGCAACCGCAGAATTGGCACAGGTAGGAAACGGTTCACAACCAATTACTATCCTTCCATTTAACTTCTTCAATCAGCACAGTCTTACGCAGTCGCTCTACCTGGCCGATGAAATCGGAGTTGAGAGTGCCTCGATAAACGGTATTTTCTACACCTGTCAGTTCGACCGGGATGTAGAGGATGTGCAGCTTAAGATTTATTTAGGTGAGACCAGCGTTTTCAGTCTGGCCGACAACTGGATTGATCCGGCAGCACTTCGTCCCGTATTCGATGGCTCGTTCAGTTTTCCCAAAGGCTTTCACTCGGTCTATATTCCTTTCAGCTCAGCCTATTCATATTCCGGAGGGAATATAGTAGTACACTCAGCCAAAAGTTACAGCGAAATGGTTATAGGTACTCCCTTTATCAGCTCCATCGATACCGGATCGAGCCGTTCGCGGGCTTCCGAGCGCGACGACCAGCCTTTTAACCCCCTTGAAATCCCTGAGTTCGGATATTCTTCCGATTATTATCCAAACATCACATTCGTTTACTCCACGGGAACTACCGGCACCGGTCATACCACAACTCCTGTTTCGGTAGCAGTGTATCCTAATCCTGCATACGAACAGGTTTTTCTGAGTTCTGAGTCGGAAATAAGGGATGTAAAGATATACAACCTAATGGGCCAGGAAGTTATGCACAATATGCCTGGTTCTCGCGATGTCGTAATCGGAGTGTCTAATCTTGATCCCGGTTTGTATGTACTTAAGATGCTTACTACCAAAGGAATGGCTGTAAAAAAGATACAAATAAGGCACTAACTGCCCGCTTTGACATAACAAACGAAGGCTGTCCCGGACCCCGAGATAGCCTTCGTTTGTTATAAAAATATTTTGTAGTGCGATCAGAAGAAAAGCGAAAGCCTGGAAAAGCCTTTGGCAATGGCGTTAGTGGCTCCGCTTAGCCAATTGTAGGGCTGATTAACCGGCTTTGACCTGCTGCCCATCATCTCCTCGAAAAGAGCATGCGCCTCATACTTTTTCTTATGAAGAATTTCCAGATTGCTTTCAATTAGTTTCAGCTCTTTAGGATCGGCCTTGGCTCTCTTGATTTCCAAACGGGTTATTTCTTCGGTTAAGCGACGTATTTCATTTCTGATTTCTTCTTTTGTATTCATGGGAAACGGTTTTTAAGGTTAGACAAAGGATTTCAACGTTCTGGCATTTAAAACGCCAGACGTGTGTTCCCCGTTCCCGGATGTTTGTGATAAGTAACAGCATATTTAATGCCGGCGACCCCGTGGGAGCTGAATTATTTCTTCAGCCCGGGCCTTACACCGATAAAATACCGGCTTCCGGGCACGGATTGGAATGTACCGGAACACCACTCAGGTAAGCGGAGGTTGTTTTTCCGGTTCCTTAAAAGATAAACATTTAATTTGAGAAATTGTTCAATCATTCTAGAAGATGTTTTCATCGCAAGTGATTGAAATAATGTATTGTATGTTTTTATAATACAGCTTCTGTATCATTTTATGCAACATGTATTAATGTTCATGCCAGATTTTTTCGATGCACCGGATTGGTTACATTTGCCGGATTCATGCTAAAAGAAGTACAGCCTGGAAATTGATACCGAGAGGCATGGAGCCTGTTTTTTCTATTTATTTTTAAATTTTTAAAAATCAACATTATGCATGAAAACGGTTTATCGGCTCATGGAGATTCGCTCGTCGCAGATCACGGATGGAAGACTCTTTACACGATCGGTTCAATAGGTGCCATGCTTGTGATTCCGGTCGGTCTGCTCGATGTGTTGCTGAGTTTTGTGCCATCGGGAGGTACTCCCCAGCCGGGGAGAGGAAGCGCTGCCGAGTGGTATGAAATTTACCGGAATACGCCATTTATGGCCTTGCGGGGACAGGGTCTGCTGAATATGATTACTCTGCTGTCAGGTATGCCGGTTTTTGCTGCTTTGTATGGAGCTCACCGCTTTAGGGTGCGCGGTCTTGCACTTTTGTCGATGGTGCTGTTTTTTACAGGTGCGGCTGCATATATGGTTGGCAATCCGGCTCTTCCCCTGCACTCGCTTTCGATGCGTTATGCTACCGCCCCCGGTGAAACGGAACGTCTGGTGATAGCTGCTGCAGGGGAATCGCTCCTGGCTGCAGGGGAAGATTTTTCACCCGGCAGCTTCCCGGCTTTTTTTCTGATAAACCTTTCGGGATTGCTGATGTCGGTTACTCTTCTGAACGATAACCGTTTCAGCAAATCTACAGGTAATACAGGGCTTATTGGTTTCACCTGTCTAATCATACACCTGACATGGGTCACATTCGTCTCCGATCCAGGTGCTTCTTCACTTGCCTTAGCAGTTGTGGGAGGACTGCTCAGCCTCCTTTGGTATGTCATGCTTTCAATGAAGCTGTTCCGGATCGGCAGGAGTTAAGGTTTTGCCAGGCGGTCGCTGAATACCTTTCTGAATTTCTCCAGTTTAGGTACAATCACGAATGTACAATAGGGGGCATTCCGGTTACGCTCGAAATACCGCTGATGATAGTCCTCTGCCTTGTAAAAGTGCTTATAAGGGCTGATCTCCGTTACTATAGGATCTTCCCATGCTCCGCTATTATCCAGTTTTTCTTTGTATTCCATGGCCAGTTGACGCTGTTGCCCGTTATGGTAGAAAATTACCGAACGATACTGCGTTCCCACATCTGCTCCCTGCCGGTTAAGAGTGGTAGGGTTGTGGGTCGACCAGAAAACTTCGAGCAGGCTTTCATAGGAAACGATATCCGGGTCGTAACCGATTTGTATCACCTCGGCATGTCCTGTTTCTCCGGAAGTTACATCAATATAGGTCGGATTGGGCAGAGAACCACCGGAATAGCCCGATTCTACCCGGGTAACGCCCTTTAATTGACTGAAAATAGCTTCTGTGCACCAGAAGCAGCCGTTTCCAAACGTAGCTGTATCGGTTTTGGTAGTTGTTGCTTGCATGCTTATATCTTTTGGTTCGGACGTATTACAAGCCCTGCTGCAACCCGTCAGGCTGAGCACAGGGATGAATACCGACAGTATAAAAAGAAATGTTGATTTCATATCTGCAAAACAACTGCCTGCCTGAGAGTGTTCAAACAGACTTACGATAAATTGCTTTACAAAATGATGCCGGGATTTATATTTTCCGCGCAATGTAAAGTTGACCGAGCTCTCTGCCGTTGCAATCGAGAAGGCGGGTAACGGAAGCCTCAACGCTCAGTTCGGTGCCGTCGGGCCGTTCCTGCAACATTTTTCCGTGCATCAGCCCATCGTTTTCAAAGTGCGTTTTCTGTCTGGCATGCTCATCCTTGCTTATCCATTTGCTTTGGATCAGCTCATCGGCAACTGCTCCAATGGCATCTTCTTCCGAAACGTTGTAGAGTTCGGCAGCTGTTCGGCTCCAGTATGTTATTATTCCATTTCGATCGGTAGAATACACCGCATCAGGAATTTGGGAAAGAATGGCAGCATGAAAGGCATTCAGGTTCTCGACAGAGCGTCTTCGCACGATTTCACTCAGCAGTTTTTCCTGACTAAAAGCATCCAGAATCAGGTTATGCATTGCTTTTATGTCGGTATCCCCGCTGTCGACCTGCTGAAGGTACTCAGGATCTTTCAGGCGGATAGCCAGGTTCAGCATCTTCATTGGCCAGGCGAAGTGCCTGATCAGGTAAACGCTGAGCAATAGGATGCTTATAAGACCAATTACAATCAGAAGTAGAATCAGCCTGTTCCTGAACCTGCTTAGACCTTTAAGGAGGTCGGAGGTGGTTTCAAGACTCAGACTGGCAACCGGGAGATTGCGCCAGCCTACCAGCGGCAGCTCCGTACTTACGATCCCCATTTGCATCTCATTGCCAGCTTTCTTCTCCAGGGGCTCTCTTGTTAAAACAGCCTTGCCCTGCACAAGAAAAGACAGCTCCTGTGCCGATACGGGAAATCCGGCAAACAGGATGCCTCCTCCGGCATTTGCACTGCGACACCACGGAATATCGACCGCCTGCACACGAACCAGACTTTCATGATACCATGCATAGTACCGGGTAATATGACCCTCGCTGCGGAATTGGCGGAATGCCTTGTGGTCATCGGGTAAAAGCTCCAGCACACCCTGTTCAGGAGCAGGAAACAGCTTTACCGGTACCAGATCCGGGTCGGTAACTGCAATAAATAATACATAATTCAGTGAAAAGATGCTTCGGGTATCGATAGCAGAAGAGTCGTTCAAAAGACGGCAAGGCTCCAAGCCACCCATAGCAGCCAGACTCTTCAGAAATCGGTCCTGTTGTCGGGCCTGCAACTCAATCGACAGCCTGAGACTGTTGGATTGCTCAATGCGCTGGGTTTCATATATTTTTCGGTGCGAAATACTTGTCATTAAAGCAATTGCAGCTACAAGAATCAGGCATGTAACGGAGCTCAGGACAATGAGTGCAGCAATTTTATTCCTGAATAGCTTCATAGAGTGGTTACTTAAGCAGAATGTGTACGAAGTCGTCTAAGGGTTCATGTCGGTTTTATTTATCGCAATACGACAATTTTGTAATCCCGAATTGCGATTATTTTTACGGTTTTTGTTAACAATCTTATTAACAATGCAGGGATGACGCGGGAATTTCGTGCACTGTTCTCCGGAACGCTGAATTATCGGCCACTGCAAGGTTTTATTACAAATAAGCCTCGCCCTGAATCTTATTAAATATTGTGTTAAATATTTTTACTTATTAAAGAATTTGAAGAATTTGTTATTTTCCGAGGAGAAGTGATTATTTTCGTATGCGAAATACACAATGCGACTGCCCATGAACCGCCGACGATTTCTGAGACTGTTTTATATCTTCCTTTTTTTGACTGTAATCCCTGTTGTACTGCATGCTCAGCGCAGTAATGGAGGAGATCCGCTTTCTCTTCGTATTGCCGGAAGTATTAATGCATTGTTTCTTCCTGCGCCCGATGTCTGGGTTCTGATGGCTGAAGACAATTCCCGTGAAGCCGGAGTTCCTGAACGTATGGGCATTAGTATTCCCGCAGATTTTAATATCCTGAATTCCGGGGAATGGCTGACATCTGAGAACGGTACCAGGGTATGGCATTTGAAGCTGACAGCAGAGGGGGCTATAGGACTTGGGCTGTATTTCTCTCATTATCAGCTGGAACCTGGTGCAAGGCTGTATGTTTATTCTGCCGATAAAAGCCATATTATCGGAGCTTTTACCGATGCAAACAACGCACCCGGCGGATTGTTTGCCACAGAGGTGGTAAAGGGTGACTGCATTATAATTGAATATTCCGGCCCGGCCGGAAGCCGGGAGAGACCTCCGTTTGAAATTTCATCGGTGCTCTATGTGTACCGTCCCATGCTATTTCCGGGCGATGCCCGTAACACGCAAGGCGCCGGTAGTTGTCAGGTAAATACCGCATGTCCCGAAGGTAATGAGTACCGTGACGAAATAAGAAGCGTGGTTCGTATCCTGATCCGCAACGGACTCGCATCCTATTGGTGTACCGGAACTATAATGAATAACTCCGCCAGCGATTATACACCGTATCTGCTGACTGCCGATCATTGCGCCCGGAGTGGCAACGGAAACTATTCTTCACCGGCCGATGTAGCCCAGTGGATTTTTTATTTTCTTTATGAAAGTCCCGAGTGCGTAGGCGGTACGGTTTTACCCAACAAGACCCTGACCGGAGCCGTAAAGGTAGCCAGCAGTACACTGACCGGTAACGACGGCAGCGACTTCTATCTGTTGCGTCTCAACGATAATATTCCTCCGGCCTATGAACCTTACTATTCGGGATGGGATATAAGCGGGCAACTGGTTAGCAGCGGGGTAAGCATTCACCATCCGGCAGGCGACGTTAAGAAGATATCAACCTATACCAAGCCCCTTACCAACAGTCAGTGGGGGAGCAGCCCCGGCACCCATTTCAGAGTGGGATGGAGCCAAACCGTTAGCGGACACGGTACCACGGAGGGCGGTTCTTCCGGATCGCCCTTGCTTAACAGCCGGGGCAAAGTAATCGGAACACTCACCGGTGGTGAGTCGTCGTGCTCCAATCTTACCGGATTCGATTTTTACGGAAAACTGGCCTATTCATGGACCTCCAACGGAAGCGACGATACCATGCGCCTTAAACCATGGCTCGATCCGCTAAATACCGGACTGGTTGAACTTAACGGCTCTTACAATGCACTGCAGGTTGTTGCCAGGTTTAAAGCCGATACATCGGTGATTGCCGTTGGATCCTCGATTGGTTTTACCGATTTATCCATCGGAAATCCGAACTCCTGGCGCTGGGAATTTGAAGGCGGTGAACCTGCATCCTCCAATACAGCCAATCCCGGAACCGTTAGCTACAATCGCCTGGGTGTGTATACCGTAAAACTTTTCGTTACCAACGAATACAGCGCCGACAGTCTTATAAGGGAAGAATATATTCATGTAGTGCCTGAAGTGTTTCCAAACCCTTCGGTAAGTGAACTCTTCGTATACCTTGGTATGGAATCGGCAGACCCCGTTACCATCCATATTTACAACTCTTTGGGACAAATAATGTTTCAGCGCACGGGCTGGCAGGTTGGCAACCGCTTCGAACACATCGACTGTTCCGCCTGGCCGGCAGGATTATATGTGGTTGAGGTGCGGAATGTAGTACACTCCTACACACGCAAGTTTCTGAAAACCTCTCGCTGATTTTTTTTCCTGAAGATGTATCCCTCCTCCTGGCTCCGGGTTCAGAGCGGCTGCTCGTTTCTGTTACGGGTGACCCCAAGGCGGTAATAAAGTTCACCCATATTAACGGAGGTAACCTGCGTTGTGCTTGTCCAGTGAGTACAGCCGCTGTGGTCGAGGGGAATGCACTGAGCGGCAATGCCAAGGCGTTTCAGCTCATACCCCCCTGAAATCAGGGTGGTTAGGCAGGCAACGCCAACAATTCCGGTTTGCTGATCCTTGCCCGGAGCAGGAGCCCAGGCGGAAAGGTCGGATCTATGACCAAGCATCAGTACCCCGAAGCCGTATTTTTTGCCTTCCCTGGTAAGCCTGTTTACCTGACAGTTTTCGGTACATCCGTTGCATACTTCACCGCGACTGGTTTTTGAAGCCTTGCATTCCGTAAAGTGAGCCCTGAGGCATGCCGGTATCAGCAGCATTTTTGCAGGTGTTTTCAGGAAATTCTCACGCATGGCTTCGTTTATGACCCACGATCCGAACATGCCGAGATGGTATTCCGATTCATCCCTTAGCACGGCGATGGCGTCTTCGCGCAGCGAATGGTTTTTCCGGAAGTGCTCATTGAAAGATTCAATGCCGGGAGTGTATTTACCCATCGCTCTGGCAGCCGATTTGCTGAACCACCGCGCTGTATTTCTCATCACTATCAAACTTACAAATGCATACGTGTCTTCCTGCTCGCTAAAGAAATTCAGCCACTGCCTGAGTCTGTATGCTTCGCGATCAAACTCCCCGCTGGCTTCCATCCAACGGATCAGCCTGGCAAGGCCAGCAGTACCCGGCAATAAAAACTGGTGCTGATCTTTTGGATTTTCCATCAGCGTAAGCTCGAGTACTCCGCGCGCGGCATCGGCAGTTTTTGCTGTTAAACCCTCGCTCTTGCGCAATTTAGCCAGTTGCTGCATCACATCGAGCAGGGTATCGGATGCAGCTTGTGCATATCCTCCGTAAATGTTCCAGAAAGAGCCGGCCAGCAAGGCTTCAAGCAGGTATTCGGGAATGGTATCGGCAGGATCATCGCTTACCCTCGTCTGGTATTTGCGAAAAGCTTCTGCAATACCGCCCATTTCGGTATGCAGCTTCTCAAGGACACCCGGAGCCCAGGCCTCCAGATCCGCGTAGTACCGGTCTGAACTCTCTGTATTCGCACAGAGGTTGTAAGGAATGTGTACTGTATTATCCATCCGGTTAGTAATTCCGATTAATATACAAAAATAATCTGTATCCGGGCCTTTTGAAAGTTTTTTCCGGTGAAATGAATAAACAAAAGGATGAAACGGCCATTTCAGGCAGGTAAGCGGGAATATCTGCCTTTGGCTTTCTTTTTAAAATTAAATAAGGAAGTTGCTGGTTTCACTGCAGTTGATTGCAGGCCTGTTAAGTGATATAGAAAAATGGGTTTCCGGAATTGCCTTAAGGAATTTCCGGAAGAAGGCAATCAAAGTGCCCTCCCACAAACAGAAAATAGGTTCCGGGATCTTCACCGCGACTGAATTTCTGCTTTTTCGGAAGACATTTCAGCTCATTGATGAAAAAGCGTTCATACCTGAAACGGTATCGGGTGCGGTAGTGAATATCGTCGATGACATACAGCAGATAATCGCTTCCCAATGGCTCCAGACGCCCGAGACCGCTGTATCCGGTCAGCACAGGGTAAAATGCGTATCCTCCTTCATTTGCTTTCGAATTCATGGCGCTCAGGTCCGGGGCAGAATTTGCATTGCATCCGGGACTAAAAACATAAACAATGGCTTTCTCATCCGCAGAAAGCATCGAAAGCAGATCTCCGGCACTGACCGTATAGATGGCTCCCGGATTTAAGGGTTCTTGAGCCGGCAGTGGCCGGATTTGCGACCGCTGAATCTTAGAAAGCTGATCGTAATCGCTGGTAAGCCCGCTTACCGTACACGAAGGCATAACCGGAGCAAGGCATGCCGGAACAATCATTAAGAACAGGCTGCTCAGGAAGGAACGTATCCGTTGGTTTAGCGGTCTTTCCATCGCTCTACTTTAAGGAAGAGAGTGTCAGACTGGCCGGTGAAAAAGCTCCGGTCGGGAATGTCACGTCCTAAAAGGGTAGTTTCTACCGACCTCCAGCTTCCTCGCGTAATTTTAAAGGTGATAACCTCCTCCTCAGTAGCCAGGCTCAGGCTGCGCTTTCCTGATGCGTCCGAGCTGAAACGGTGGTGTTTATTACCAGGATCCCAGTTGTTAAAACTGCCGGCAGCATAAACGGGATCGCCTTCAAGGGTTCCATCCGGAAGGTCATCTATAACCAGTGTTATCTTTCTTAGCCTGCGTGCCCGATTGCTTTTCCAGGAGTTAACGGATACAAAAACGGTATCGCTTCCCGAAAAACAGAGGACGCGGTTACTTATATCCCTTCGTTCCGGATCGGTTTCCACCGTTTCCCAGTTGCCGAGAGTGAATTTATACTCCATGCATTCAGCCTGTTTCTCCAGGTTCAGATAATATCGGCCGTCGGGAAGCTTCTGCATCACAAACTGGTAATCTCCCGGATTCCAGCCATTAAACGATGAGGCCAGGTAAATATCGGTATCTTCCGGAGTGTCGGCGGGAATCTCGTCAATAACAACTACCTTCTGAATGCAGTTCATGGGTTCAGTGTCGCCCCAGCTCCAAACGGAATCGTATTTCGTTTCTTGCTTGCCGTAACGAAGCGACCGGTTACCGGTTTCATAGCCGCATTCATTTTTTTCAACAGTTGTCCAATCGCCTCGGGTGAATTTGTATTGCAGTTTTCCGGCACCCAGAGGGAGCTGGATCCGGTAGGAACCATCGTTCCGTTTCTGCATTCTGTAGCGGGGATCACCGGGATCCCAGTTGTTGAAGTTGCCGGTAATAAAAATCTCTGCCCCTTCGGGAGTATTTTGCGGAATTTGTTCAAGAATAACCTCCTGCCGGTAGCATGAGCTCAGGAGCAGCAACAGTATCAACGGCAGCAGCTTCAGGCTATGGTTATATGTAATTTTGATGCGTTTCATGATTTGTTTTGTTATTTATCGAGCCAGCTTATAAAATCCCTGACCCTTGCTCGGCTTACAAAAACCGGCTCTTCTGCCTGTGGAGCAAGCTCCACCAGCAAACGTCCGTTGAAATGCCTGCTTACTTTAACAATACTGGAGATATGGGCAATCACACTACGATTAAGCCGGTTAAATTGTTTCGGATCGAGCAGTTCGCTGAGCTGGTCGAGAGTGTATTCAATAATGTAACGCCGGTTCGACCGGGTTTGCAGAAAAACTACGTTATCCTCCGCACTGAACCAGGCAGTTTCTTCAATGCCGATATGCTTGATCTGATCGCCAATACGAACGATAAAGCGGGTTTTGTATTCCCTGAGAGCCGGACTCAGCAGCTGCTCCAGGCGTGTAAGGTCGGGCAGGTTTTGTGCTGCTTCTCCATACATTTTCTTTATATCCTCAAACTTGGCCAGAGCCGCGTTAAGATCCTCCTGCCGGACAGGTTTCAGTAAGTAGTCGATGCTGTTAAGTTTGAATGCCTGAATGGAATACTCGTCAAATGCCGTTATGAAGATTACCGGACAATTAACCTTTACCTGTCTGAATATTTCAAAACTGAGCCCGTCGGAAAGCTGTATATCAAGAAATATCAAGTCGGGAAGCGGCGACTCGCGAAGCCATTCCACCGATTCTTCCACTGAATCGAGGCAGTCTGCGATTTCCGGTTTCTGCGGGGTATGCGACAGCAGCCGTTTCAGCTCTTTCTGGGCAAATGGTTCGTCTTCAACAATCAGTACACGCATGGCTTTCAGATTAATGGTATTTTAACGGTAAATGCTTCGCTTGTCTCTTCAATAATAACGGGTTTTCCGGTTAGATAGGCATACCTGCCCGAGATGTTTTTAAGACCCATTTCATGCGATTCCTGAGGTTCGGCTTTTTTTTGAAGGTTGTTGCTAACTACCAGCCATTCACCATCTTCATCCTCAATCCGTATAGAGAGCGGCTTTTTTGCAGATACGATGTTGTGCTTTACGGCATTTTCAACCAGCAATTGAAGGGTCATTGGTGCAATCTTCCGCTCCATGGCACGGCTTCCTACCTCTAATTTTATTTTCAGCCTCTGATCGAACCGGAGCTGGTAGAGATGCAGAAACGCCCGTATAAACTGCATCTCGTCAGCCAGGCCGATTGTTTCCCGGCTTCTGTTTTCAAGAACATACCGGTATACATCCGAGAGGTGGCGAATAAAATCCGATGCCTTGTCGGGATCCTCATAAACAAGTCCCGAAAGGGTATTCAGACTGTTGAACAGGAAATGCGGATTTATCTGGCTGCGCAGACTTTCGAAGCGAAATTCCGCGCTCTCCTTGCGATAACGCTCCGTTTCTGCCAGACTGAGCTGCCAGCGTTTGACGAGAAACCATGTAAACTCCAGAAAAGCGGGAACCACTATCAGAAAGAAGGCATAGAAAAGTATGGTAAGTGTTTCATCCGATAGGCGGATGAAATCGGTACTTCCGAATAGGTAACCTCCCGCAAAGCGGATGGCCAGCATCAGCGGAATAAGAACTGCACCGTTGATTAAAATTTCAAGCAGTAATCTCCGTACCGGACCATTTTCCCAGGGGATGCCTGAATTGAGCTTCAGCTTTGAGAACCGGATTGCTTCAATAACTGCAACGGTCAGCACCATCGCAACAAGGTAATCGGTGGCCGGACGGAGGATGGAATAGTAACGGTAGGTAAGGCTGAATGCAAGGTCAAGCAATAGACGGAGCGGAAAGCTCATTAATGCGGAAATCAACAGCCGCATTGCAGGATTACGGAGAAAGGCTCTGATCATTCTTCCGGATTTTCGGTGGATCAAACCTACATGTTTTAATTGGAATCCGCAACTGCCGGATCTGTTTTCCTGCAAGATATAAGTATATTCTGGCCTTCCTTCATCGCAGGGAATTCCGGTTTTGTGCTCTAAAAGAGGATTTGCCACTTTCACAGAAGAATCCGGGTAAGTGGCAAAAACCCCATGATGAAAAAACAACCAGCGAACGGGAAAGCTGCAGAACATTTCCATACATGACAAACTCTGGAATGGTTCAGTGCGAGAAGCTGTAGTCGGAGAGGATTTCACCGGATTTTTCGACTTTTACCCTGTAGGAGCCTGCGGGAAGATCGCTGAGATGGTAGCGGATGTAGCGGGCCGACTGTTTTTTAACTCTGGTTTTGAGCAGCGTGTTGCCAGATTCGGAGCATACAAGGATTTTTACCAGTTCGCCCGGAGCTTTGGAAACGTAAACATCTACGCTTTCAGGGTTGGTCTGGAAGATTCTTACGGTTGTCCCGTTGGCTGCGGTGAAACCTTCGGGGGATGAAAATGCGCTGAATGCCATCAGCATAGAAAGGACGGTGGTAAGGACTAAGGTTTTCATGGCTTTTAGTTTTTGATTGTCAAACAATTTGTTTTCAATTTTATAAGCCAAAATTACATCGCTCCCGCCGCCCGCGAAAGCTGTTTCCTGCGAACTGCAGCCGTACAAGTGTGAATGGTAAGATGAGACAGGTGAACCGACATCCCGGAAACGGGAAATTGACCGAAAGCCGGACCGCAGCCGGCTTAACCGTCAATCGGAAATGCTTGCCCGGGGTCTGTCGGCCAGCGAAAGCACAGCAGTTATTTCAGTGTTTACCGTAAAAATTCAGAGTTTCCTCAATTACGTCGGTGAAAAGCTGATTAAGGCTGATGCCGAGATAAGCTGCCTGCTGGGGCACAATACTCGCTTCCGACAGCCCGGGTATGGTATTGGCTTCCAGGAAGTAAAACTTCCGCTCACCGGAACCGGATTCAGGAGTTAGGATAAAATCGAACCGGACTATTCCCCTGCAGTTCATCGAACGGTAAAGTTTCAGTGAGAGTTTACGGCATTGCTCTGCCAGCTCGTCCGGAATGCGGGCTGGTGTAATTTCATCCGACATACCCGGAGTGTACTTGGCCTCATAGTCGAAAAACTCTTTGTGGCTTACCACTTCTGTAAGGGGAAGGATAACCGGGTTTTGTTGTTTTTCATAAATTCCGCAGGTAATTTCTACGCCCGGCACAAACTCCTGAACCAGCACTTCGTCGTCATCTCGGAAAGCAAGTTCAATGGCCGGAATCAGTTCCTCGGCCGATTTTACCTTTGTGATGCCGACACTGGATCCGTTGCTGTTGGGTTTTACGAAGCAGGGGAGGCCCGTAATATTTAAAATGGAATCAATATCCGGAACGTCGCGCCGGTGAAGATAAACGGTTGTTGCAACATTCATGCCGGTACGTCCGGCAAATTCGTTACAGAAATACTTGTTGAAGGTGAGGGCAGAAGTTGCCCGGCCGCACGTATTGTAGGGGATATCCATCATATCAAGGTAACCCTGAAGCTTCCCGTCTTCGCCCGGTGTTCCGTGAATGCCAATGAACGCTGCATCGAAACGTACATGCAACCCTTCGAGGTGCAGGCTGAAATCGTTGAGGTTGACGTTAAATTCCTGACCCTTTTCATTCTGGTAGAACCAGCGGGTTCGGGTGATAACAATCGGGTACACGTTAAATTTATCCCGGTCGATGTGTTCCCGGATTACCTTTCCGCTTTTAACTGAAATTTCATACTCTCCCGAGTATCCGCCTGTTAGAAGTGCGATGTTTTTCTTCATGCGATGGGTTGTTGACGACACAAATTTACGATAGTAAGCGAATCATACAGGCCTGAGACGATAAAGATCTTAACGCAGAGAAAAAAAACAGACTTCACACGATACGGCATTTGCCATCCTGTAATGGCAGGGCAATTTTTATATCTTTGCATCAGCATGCAATATTTCAGCGGCATGGAAGTTAATATCCTGTCGGTAAGGGCTCTTCCGCAGGTCAGGTGCATGGTAGAAAACAGGCAGCATGAACTTTTTTGAATTTATCAAAACCCGTCTTTTTTTAAAACATTTCTTACTGTCGGTATTTGTTACCGCAGGAATTGTTACACTGGTATTATCCGGTCTTAAGTGGTACACACATCATGGTGAGGCGATTACGGTTCCATCGCTTGTAGGATTAACTCCCGGTCAAATCGCTCAGATGGAAACTATTTCTGAGTTTGAGATAATCATTGTAGACTCGGTGTACGATTCAAAGATGACTCGGGGCGCAGTGATTATTCAGGATCCGGTGCCGGGTGCAAAGGTAAAGCGGAACCGCAAGGTATATCTGACAACGGTAGCCGTGATGCCCGAAAAGGTGAGTATGCCCGACCTTGTGGATCTGACTCTGCGTCAGGCTACAGCTACACTTGAGACTTACGGACTGAGACTCGGGAGAATAAAATACATCCCCGATATTGCAGCCAATGCAGTTTTGGGCCAATTTTATAAAAACCAGTCCATCGATCCCGGCGAAGAAATTCTGAAAGGCTCGGTTATTGATCTGAATGTTGGACAGGGTATGGGTGGTTCGCGCTTTCAGGTTCCCAGACTGGCTGGCAAAACGAGGGATGAAGCCCACATGCTGATCAAAAACGCCTACCTGACCGTTGGAGATGAAACGTTTGAAAATGATGCCGATCCGGAAACGGCAAGGGTATATCAGCAGTATCCCGCTTTCGGCAGAGGTGTTCTGCTGAATGCCGGGCAACCGGTAAACCTGATTTACAGGGATCCGGCAGTATTCGATTTTGAAAACTACCTGGGAACCCTGGAGAGCGATACACTGGCAGTTGATGATGAAGACCATTTCTAACGAATTAATTCCGGTACAATTCCGGATAAATTAAAACCAGCACATGAGTTACCAAAAACCATACTGGCTGCTGATATTGTTGTTATTGCCATTAGCAGCCATCCCCCAGGAAGTTATCACCGGACTTCAGGAGAACGTTCAGGTGATGAAAAAACAGGAGCAGCGCAGCAATCAGCGCATAACCGAAGAAGCCTTGCAACTTCCGTTTTTCGATGATTTCAGCAGAACCTCCGTACTTCCGGATCCTCTGCGCTGGGCCGACACCGATGCTTTTATCAGCAACGACTATGCAGTTAATCCTCCTACCGTCGGTGTAGCTACCCTTGATGCCATCGATGGTCTCGGTAAACTCTATTCCAACGCGAGCCCTTACCCGTTTATGGCCGATTTTTTAACCTCCCGGCCTATCCGGCTCGATTCGGTATTCTCACCCGTAAAAAGGAAATTAACCGTTGCCGATTCGGTATTTTTCAGCTTCTATTATCAGCCTCAGGGACGAGGTAATGCACCCTCGAGAGGCGATTCGCTGGTTCTTGAATTTCTCGCTCCCGGTGAAACTCAAATGATTATTCAGGAACTCGATACCATTATCGGAGGAGTTGATACCACTCTGACCGATACCTTATACATCGAAGGGTGGAAACGAATGTGGAGCTCCCCGGGTCAATCCCTCAGCTCATTCTATGCTTCCGACAGTAACTGGTTTCGGCAGGTGATCATACCCGTCCGCGACAGCGCACTGTTCTATACTTCCGGATTCCGGTTCCGGTTCCGCAATTATGCAAGTCTGGCGAGCGGTGTGCTTCCCGACTGGCAGAGCAACGGCGATCAGTGGAACATCGATTATGTTTACCTTAATACCGGTCGAAACAGCTTCGATACCCTGCACCGCGATGTGGCATTCGCTGACAAAGCTCCAAATATGTTGCGCAATTACACGAGCATGCCATACAATCAGTACCGGTCCAATTTCGTGAACGAAATGCGTGATAAACTAAACATCCGCATTACCAACCTCGATGGCGTCGCTTACAACGCCTCATACCGGTACGAGGTAAGCCGAGACTACCAGGCGCCGTTCCACAATTACTCCGGAGGCAATTATTTTCTTGCACCTTTTACCGAAGATGGATATACCTCACATCCTCCTTTCTCTGAACCACCGGTAAACTTTGTTTTCCCGATAGGTACACAGGAAAGGGTTTTCTTTACTACCACTCACATTATCAACACCGAAGCCAATCTTGGTTCCCGCTTCAACGATACCATCCGGAACGTTCAGGTGTTTGCCAATTACCTGTCGTACGACGATGGCACAGCGGAAGCCGGATACGGACTCACACCAGCCGGTTCACAGCTCGCATACCGTTTCAAACTGAACCGGCCCGATTCTCTCGTTGCTATTCAAATGTACTTTAACCGTACCCTGAACAACGGGAATATTAAAACATTTTACCTGAATGTGTGGAATGATTATTTCGGTGAACCGGGTGAGCTCATTCATTCCAGGTTTGGATATGAACCTAAATATTCCGATAGTCTTAATACGTACAAGTTGTATTACATGGACAGTATCATCCGTATAGAGCCGGGGAGGTTTCCCAATCTGATTTTTTACGTGGGATGGGAACAGACAACCTCCGATAATCTGAACATCGGATACGACTGGAACAACGATGCCTCAGCAAATACTTTCTGGCGAAACTTCGGAGGCTGGAATCAGAGTTTGTATGCCGGAGCTTTGATGATTCGCCCGGTTCTTGGAAAATTGCACGTGATGGGAAAGCCGGAAATGCCTTCCGGCGAAACCCTTAAGGTGTATCCTAATCCCGCCGTTTCCATGGTCGCTGTTGAACCTCCCGCAGGTTTCAGCCAATCCTCTATGATTACAACCATTGTATCGGCCGATGGCAAAGTAGTGCGAAAAGAAGCCTATAAACGCGAATTTGATGTCAGCCGCTTTGCTCCCGGACTTTATCTCATACGCGTGGAAACGGTTGACGGAAGGCTGGCAGGAACATCCAGGCTGCTGATCAACAGATAATTGCTAAATCAATGTCGCAGATCGACGAGTACTACGAAGAGCACGAATCCCCGGAGTTTGCCGACGATGAAAATGTGGAGAACGAACTCTACGAGCATCATCGCGTAGTTGCCGACCGTGGACAGAGTCTGCTGCGCATCGACAAATTCCTGATGTCGAGGATTGAAAATGCCTCGCGCAATAAAATTCAACAGGCTGCCAAAGCTGGGAATATCCTGGTAAACGGTAATCCCGTAAAGCAGAATTACCGGGTTAAACCCCTGGATGTTATCAGTGTGGTAATGGCTCACCCTCCGCGCGAGACCGAAGTAATTCCGCAGCATATCCCCCTTACCATCGTATATGAGGACGAACATATTCTGTTAATAAACAAGGAAGCCGGCATGGTTGTGCATCCCGGATACAATAATTTTGAAGGAACCATGCTGAACGCCCTGGTGTGGTATCTGCAGCAAAAGCCCGGTGCTAAACCGGGAACTATGCCCCTTCTGGTCCACCGCATCGATAAAGATACTTCCGGAATTATTCTGGTTGCCCTTACCGAAGAAGCCCAGACCCGCCTGGCACGCGAATTCTTTAACCACACCATACAACGAACCTATCAGGCTATCGTTTGGGGAACACCCAAAGAGGACGAGGGTACCATCACCGGCCATGTGGGCCGTAACCTGAGCAACCGGCTGATTATGGATGTATTCCCTGACGGGAGCCACGGAAAACATGCAGTCACCCATTATCGCGTATTGAAGAGCTTTGGATACGTCAGTCTGATAGAATGCCGTCTCGAAACGGGTCGAACCCACCAGATCAGGGCTCACATGAAGTACCTCGGTCATCCGTTGTTCAACGACGAGCGCTACGGGGGAAATAAAATACTGAGGGGAAATACATCCGGCTCCTACAAGCATTTTGTAGAAAACTGCTTCTCCATACTTCCGAGGCAGGCTCTGCATGCCAAATCTCTGGGATTTATCCATCCGGATACGGGAAAGGAAATGTTCTTCGATTCAGAACTTCCTGCCGATATGCAACAGGCCCTCGTGAAATGGGATAAGTTGATCTCAGCCCGTGGCTGATGCCGGGACAGATGTTCCCGATTACGTAAATTTGCCCTTTCTTTTTTTCACCTACATTTGCATGTATGTTTCCACCGGAATTGGGTATGACTCAGTATCATTTTCCAGTCAATATGGTATGAGGAACCTATGAAATGTAAACCAAGTTCTGTCCAATGCTGCTTATTAAGCTGGGGATTCTTTTAATAGGATTTATTTATGCCGGTTTGTTGCCTTATATGGTTAAGCGGACAATAGCCCACGTGCGTTTCGACCTCGTTCGACAGACGCTTAGTTTTTTGAGCAACAGAGATTTATACGGTCAAAAATACGTTAAAGGGTACAAACGTTTGTTATTCGCTACCGCTTGTCTTACCTATATTTATTTCTGGCTGTTGTCGGAGTTTTATGATCTTGGTGATAATGAAGTGCTTATGCAGCAAATCGACATCAGTTTCGCCATCCTTACCCTGCTGGCTTTTGTACCCCACAATATAAACCCATACAGTCTGGCTAATCTAAAAGCTTCCGTACTGCGGATTTTACACAACATTCTTGCTGTAATGTTATTTCTGATGCTGCCAGCACTGATCATCATGTTTCAGTTTTCTGTGCTTCCGCAGATGTACTTTCTTGGAATTTCCGGACTGATTGGCATCGGTGCCGTTATGGTGGTCACCATCGTTTCCGTATTGATGAACGGGATAAACGGAGTAACCGAAATTCTTTTTATTGAGGGTATAAGCTTGTGGAGTCTCTATATCACCATTCTTACTCTCCTTCGTTAAATAGCTGGCTTTGGCCTGATTGCAGGGATCAGATGCCGGATGGTATCTGTTTGCGCGAAAATCCGGTTTTTTTGCTGAACACTAAATGCGGATTGTGTTATACCTTTGCGGGATTCAATACTGCATGTGAAAAAACTTCCTGCCATATTGCTTGTTCTGGCAGTTTGCTTCAATCCTGCTGCTTATCACCTGATGTTCAGGTTAAAGCAGACGGAAATCAGAAAGCAGATTAAGATGGCCATTAAAGCCGGGGTTCCCGATGAAGAACTTACGGTTTTCAGGCTGACAGAATTAAATGCCGTTGATTTTGAGTGGATTCACAGCCGTGAATTCAGGTTCCGGGGGATGATGTACGATGTTGTTCGTGAAGAAGCCGGCGCAGACGGTGAACGCATACTTCACTGCGTTACCGACATACAGGAAACCCGCCTTTTCTCCAGACTCGATGAAACTGCACGAAAAACTGCAGGGGACCACGCCGCGCATACTGCTGCAAGTCATATGCTTATGCTTTTATTGCACGGTATGTCAATCTCCGGCAGGCACCAGCCGGTTCCGCCTGTGCCATATACGGTTTGCATGAACTTCCCATGGATAAATACATATTCTCAGCCCGGCATACTTATTGATGCCCCACCGCCGCGTTTCGCAGGATAAAATTCTTATTTTTAGCCGGAGATGAAGGCTTTTCTTTCCCTCCGGTTGTTTTCTCATTACAGGTTTATCAGAAATACAACAAATGAATCAGATAAAATATTTTTTATTTGCTGTTCTGTCGTTGTCATCGGTTACCATCTTTGCCCAGAAGATTACCGTTGCTGACAGGGTTACCGGACAGCCTCTGGCCAATGTGGCCATCTATTCCGCCAATCCCGCGGTGTCTGCAACTACCAACATCAGGGGACAGGCCGACTTCAGCGGATTCCGCGGATCTGAGTCCATCACATTCAGGCATCTGGGATATGAAACACGGATGCTTACGTTTGCGGAAGCGGAAAAGCTCAGGTTTTTCATCGACCTGAAGCCTATGCGTATTACCCTGGATGAAGTAGTGATATCTGCCAATCGCTGGGAACAGAATGAACGTGAGATTCCGCAGCGCGTTGAAAAAATGAATATGCAGCAAATCGCGTTTGCCAATCCCCAGACTGCTGCCGATTTGCTTGGAAGCGGAGGGCATGCCTACATACAGAAGAGTCAGCTTGCCGGCGGATCGCCCATAATCAGAGGATTTGCAACCAACAGAGTAATGCTCGTAGTGGATGGCGTGCGCATGAACAATGCCATCTTCCGTACAGGAAACGTCCAAAATGTGATATCCATTGATGCTGCCGCCGTGGAGAACAGCGAAATTCTCTTCGGGCCGGGAGCTGTTATGTATGGCAGCGACGCCATCGGAGGTGTAATGGACTTCCATACCCTTAATCTGCTGTTTGCCGATAACGGAAACAGTTTTCTGAAAGGGAATGCTTTTACCCGGTTTTCATCGGCTAATTTTGAGAAAACAGCGCATGTTGACCTTAAAGCCGGATTGAAGAAATGGGCTTTCGTTACCAGCCTTACTTTCAGCGATTACGATGATCTGGTAGCGGGATCGAAAGGCGACAGCTATTACCTGAGGCCAATTTATCAGGTAACAGAAGACGGTGCAGACAAAACGGTGGAGAATCCCAAGCCCCGCAAACAGGTTCACTCCGGGTACAGTCAGTATAACATTTTACAGAAAGTTGGATGGAACAAGGGCGGTAAAGCAGAGGTCGACTATGGATTTTACTCCTCGTCAACCTCTGATGCGCCCAGGTACGATCGTCTGACGCTTACTAATGAGGATGGAAGCCTTGCCAATGCCGAGTGGTATTACGGACCCCAGCAATGGATGATGAACAGGCTGGCTTTGCGTTTGCGGAGTAACAACGGTATGTACGATCAGTTCAGAATTATCGGAGCCCATCAGTTTTATCGCGAAAGCAGGCACGATCGTAAGATGAACAATGCACGCAGGCGTCACCAGACGGAAACCGTTAATGCATACTCTCTCAATCTGGATCTGGATAAGAAGGTGAATGAGCAGCTTACCGTTTTCTATGGGGCAGAAGCATTGTACAATGCTGTTGGTTCGGAAGCGTATCGCACCAATATTTTTACCGGTGAAATAAGTCCGGTAAATACACGCTATCCCGACGGCTCCTCCTGGCAGTCGTATTCAGTGTACTCCACTGCTCGTTATCATCTGAATGCCAGGACGGTAGTGAATGCAGGAGTGCGCTACAGCTATATATCCATGGAGGCTGCGTTCGATACTTCAATGTTTCCCTTTCCCTTTACCAGTGCCGAACTGTCAAAAGGGGCGCTCAACGGAAGTATTGGTATAACCAGCAGTCCCGTTTCCAACCTTAAATTATACGGCGGATTATCAACGGGATTCCGGTCGCCAAACATCGACGACATCGGGAAGGTGTTTGATTCCGAACCGGGTTCTGTGGTGGTTCCAAACCCTGACCTGAAACCTGAATATGCATGGAATGCCGAGGGAGGAGGTGCATTTACTATCGGAAAATTCGTGAAAGCCGACCTTAGCGTGTATTATACTCTTCTTACCGACGCCCTTGCGCGCCGCGATTTCAGCTATAACGGAGTGGATACCATCCCTTACGAAGGAATTCCCAGCAGGGTACAGGCCATTCAGAATATCACCCGCGCAAGAATCTTCGGGATTCAGGCCGGAAACAAAGCGAGGACAGCCTGAAGTATTACCCTTTACGTCATGCTGCTCCGCTCTTTGGACGCACGCATCTGACCTGGGAAGCACAGAAGCTGAAATTTGATCTTTACTCGGAGTACAATGCCGGGATGGAATACGGGGATCTGCCCCTTTCGGAGCGAATGGATTCTGCCCCCTATGCTAAGGACGATGAAGGAAACCCCTACGTACCAGCCTGGACTACCCTGAATTTCAAGGCAGCCTGGTACATCAGTCCGCATTTTACACTTAATGCCGGTGTTGAAAATATTACCAATAAGCTGTACCGGCCTTTCGCATCCGGAATCAGTGCTCCGGGCCGAAACTTCCTGGTTACCCTGAGAGCCTCATTCTGATAAGGTTGGAATCATTGAAACCATCCGTTCTCCAGACTTGTGCTTCCGGTGAAAACTGGCTTCGCTTTATAGTGCAATACTAATATAGCCTGAAATTCCTGTTTTGATGCGCAGGATATTTCAGGCTATTTTAATTACTTAAATCCTCCAGGATAATACAAGTGAGCGGACGTGGAAAATTGGTTCATAGAATTTTTTTTCTTCCGCATGAAAAGATTATCTTTGCCCAAAATCAAACGAAGAATGCAGATCATCTTGCACAGTTATATTATTCTCACCAGTTAAAGAAGACCTAACCCATTTTGTCGTTGGCCGGGTCTTTCCCGGCTTTTTTTTCAAACCTAACATCATGAAAGAGATTATTATCAGTACACTGGATATGGCACGATTGCGTGCGCATATCGATAAAGCCAGGAGTGGGGGAATAAAAGCCCCGATCAATCTTACTCCGCTTATAGAAGAGCTGGACCGGGCAAAGGTATTGTCCCCGGATAAAATGCCGCCCGATGTGGTAACCATGAACAGCATTGTAAAACTTGACTATCTGAACAGCAGCAAAACTATGGAGATTCAGATTGTTTATCCCGAAGATGCAAATCCTGCAAAGCAGAAAATTTCGGTATTTGCACCGGTGGCTACTGCTCTCCTTGGCTTCCGCAAAGGCGATATCGTTTCGTGGAAAGTGCCGACCGGTATGGCCGAACTACGGATTTCCGATATTGTTTACCAGCCCGAAGCCGCCGGCGACCTGGATGTCTGATTTTTCTTTCAGGAACGTACTCCCAGCCACCCGGCAAGCTTTTCAACAGCAATTGCCCGGTGGCTGATTCTATTTTTAAGATCGAAAGTCATTTCGGCAAAGGTTTGATCATATCCTTCGGGCACAAACACCGGATCGTATCCGAAGCCTGCTTTGCCCAGAGGCCTATCTGTAATGTGTCCGTTGATGATTCCTTCAAAAAGATGCTCTTTTCCGTTTGAAATCAATGCGATAACCGTACGGAAGCGTGCGTTGCGATTTTGCAGGCCCTGCAATTCGCCGAGCAGCTTTACCACATTATCGTTATAACTGCAGCCCTCTCCGGCATAGCGTGCAGAAAAAACACCCGGTCTTCCGTCGAGCACATCAACTTCCAACCCTGTATCATCGGCAAAACAACCGACACCAAATTTTTCAAAAATAAACCGTGCTTTCTGTAAAGCATTGCCTTCAATGGTATTGCTGGTTTCAGGAATATCATCCAGGCAGCCTATTTCAGAAAGCGACAACAGCCTGTATTTGTCTTTCAGAATTTCGCTTACTTCTTCCAGCTTGTACTTGTTGTTGGTGGCAAATACCAGCTCCATGGGTTTGTCTGCAGTCATTTTCTCAGGAATTGTGATAGGGTTCGTTGCGCAAAATGGTAAAAGCGCGGTACAATTGTTCAATAAAGAATGGGCGCACCATCTGATGTGAAAAGGTCATGGTTGAAAGAGAGAGTTTTTGACTGGCAGCAGCATAGATTTCCGGTGAAAAGCCATAGGCTCCTCCGACTACAAAAATCATATGGCGGGTACCGGCATTCATCATTTTCTGAATCCAGGCAGCAAAATCCTCCGATTTCCGGAGTTGCCCGCATTCATCGAGCAGCACCACCTGATCGGCCTCCGCCAGGTATTTAAGTATAAGTTTGCCTTCTGCCTCCTTTAATTGGAGCGGACTCAACTGCCGGAAGTTTTTAGGGGGAATAATTTCATGAACCGAGAACCGTATGTAATGCGATAAGCGGGCAGTATACTCCTCCATCCCGGCTTTGATCCAGGGAGTGTCTGTTTTTCCTGTAAGAAGAAGCGTAATACGCATGTCAAATTTTTACAAAAATAAGCAATAAAGTCGGCCATGCTCTTGCGGCACCCGATTTGATACAAAGGTAAAACCTGCCACGACAGACAAATTTATTAACCAGCATCATCTGTTGTATTTTTAAAAAATGATTTGTACTTATCGATATTTTGCCGTAGGTTTGGTAAATGTTAACATTCCGGTTGCGTTTCCGGTAATTTGGTTCGGTTTTTGATATTTTTTAAAAATAATAAAGAAACGGCATTTACATGAATGCCTTCTAACAAACAGTATCAATGAAAAGAAACAGAAAACAGGGTATGGCAGTATTTATTATGGCCATATTTTTTCTGCTGCCGGTCCTGCTTCCGGCACAGGATGTCACTGCAAAGGTGGCTTCCGCCATCCGTTCTGCCAATGCCCGGGAATTAAGCACTTATTTCGGTTCTACCATCGATCTGAGGGTGCCGGGAACCGAGGGCTCCTTCAGCAAGGCACAATCGGAAGTGATAGTCCGGAATTTTTTCAATAAATATCCTCCGGCATCTTACTCTCAGAATCATCAGGGTCGCTCAAACGACGGAACACAGTATGCTATAGGGGTTTATAAATCTGGCAAATCTATTTTCCGAACCTATTTTCTGCTCAAAACCATCGAAGGTAAGCCTGTTATACAGCAGTTAAAGTTTGAAAGTGAAGAAGATTGATTGTTTAATTGTTTTTCCTCCAAATGAGTATTGAAGAAATTATTCGTCAGGCCCTGGCTGAAGATGTTGGCGATGGCGATCATACCTCTTTATCGACCATACCCTCTGCTGCCCATGGAAGAGCACGCCTGATGGTAAAGGAAAAGGGTGTGATCTCGGGCATAGATGTTGCCCGTGAAGTATTTCGTGTGGTTGATCCCAAAATAGAAGTTTTTCTGCTTTTAGCCGACGGAATAGTTGTGGAACCCGGTGCGGATGCGTTTGTCGTGGAAGGGCCGTCACGTTCCATCTTAAAAGCTGAACGCCTGGTTCTGAATTTTATGCAGCGCATGAGCGGAATCGCCACCAATACCGCAAAATACGTTGAAAAAATAAAAGGAACCGATGCACGCATCCTTGATACCCGAAAAACAACACCGCTTTTGCGCGAACTGGAGAAAATGGCCGTACGGCATGGAGGAGGCTACAATCATCGCTTCGGGTTATACGACATGATTATGATAAAGGATAATCATGTGGACTTTGCCGGCGGAATTACCAGAGCCATCGAATCAGCCAATCACTATATGCAGGAAAAGGGACTGCGCCTTCCGGTGGAAATTGAGGTCAGGAATCTGGATGAACTGAATGAAGTTCTGCAAACCGGAGGTGTAACGCGTATCATGCTCGACAATTTCTCCCCTGAACTGCTTCGCAAAGCCGTGGAGCTTATATACGGCCGCTTTGAAACGGAAGCTTCTGGCGGAATTACGCTCGAAACCATTCGGGAATATGCCGAAACCGGAGTAGATTTTATCTCGGTCGGAGCTTTGACACATCACATCAAAAGCCTGGACCTTAGTCTGAAAGCATATTAATCAACGGCCTATGAATAAACTGGCTGAACGCTTCATAAACAAAGCTAAAAACTGGTATAACCGGGTGCGCCGAAGCCGGACAGTCAGAAAGTTGCTCATTTGGTCAAAGAAAATAGTACTTCCCGGATTCGACGGAGTTCCGCTTTATAATGTTGCAGAGTTCTTTGTTCAAGGGATTCAGAAAGGAGCTATAACCAACCGGGCCGCTGCCTTGTCGTTCAACTTCTTTCTTGCCATCTTTCCGGCTATATTGTTCTTCTTTTCTCTTATCCCGTATATCCCCATCGCCGACTTTCAGGACAGCCTGCTCGATCTTCTCGAAGAGTTTATTCCCGAAAAGGTATGGACAACGGTGGAAGGAACAATTTTCGATATTGTGAAACGTCCGCAGGGAGGTGTGCTTTCAATCGGATTTCTGATGGCTATGTACTTCTCTACCAATAGTGTAACCAGTATGATGGAGGCTTTTAACCAAACCTATCACTCCATCGAAACCCGCTCCGCAGTTCGGCAGCGCCTGGTAGCCATAGGACTGGTTTTTCTGTTTTCTTTTTTGGTAATCATAGCAATAACACTTATTACATTCGGACCATTGGCGTTGAACTGGCTTGAGAGAGTGGGCGTACTAACCGACAATGTTGCCATTATTATGCTGACAGCAGGAAAGTGGATTATTACCCTTGCTCTGCTGTTTTTTGCTTTCTCCATCCTCTATTATTTCGCCCCCAGCCGCAAACTCCGGTTTCGGTTTATCTCAGCCGGCTCCACCATCACAACCCTATTGTTTATTGCAGCATCGATTGGATTCAATTATTATGTGAACAATTTCGCAAAATACAACACACTCTACGGATCAATAGGAACACTGATTATCTTCATGCTCTGGATATACTTCAATGCGATCATCATTCTGCTGGGATTCGAGCTGAATGCCAGTATTTCTGCCGCAAGGAAGAATCATCACTGATGACTTCAGTTCCTTACAATTTCATTTCTCTGCTTATATTATTACAGCCTTCATCCGTTTACAATCGATGCAAACAGTTTGTTGTCATCGTGCCTGAATCCAGGTTTTCAAAAATCCGGCAACAGGAAAAGTATTTTTTACTGAGACTCATGCTGTATCATTTTGATGGTTGCGAAGCGTTCAGTGGATTTTTTTGTAAGAAAAAAAATCATATATGCAGAAATTCTGATTGGTTTTTCTAAATTTACCAACTGTATACGGACCGGGGTGACATTTTTATGAATTCATTAAAGCATGTTTTAAGAATTGAAACTTTGTGTAAGTGATATAATTTCTATGAAGCAGTTAGCACTGATTTTTCATCTTATTCATTTTTCTGACATTTTTTTGTTCGTGCTGCATTCTCCTGATTTTTCTCTGCGGAAACTGTTTCTGAAAAGGGTTAGTCCGTTTACAGCTATTACAGCTTTGCTTTTGCTGATTTCCTTATCGCTGTCTGCACAAAAGCATGGGAACTACTGGTATTTTGGCCGGAACGCGGGGATAAAATTTACAAACGGTACGCCTGAAGTTCTTTTTGACGGAGCTATCGATAATTTTGAAGGCGTTGCAAGTATCAGCGATTACTACGGAAACCTGCTTTTTTATACCGATGGAATAACCATTTATAACCGGACACATAATGTGATGGAAAATGGTAACGATTTGAAGGGGCATCCTTCGTCAACTCAGTCGGGAGTAATCATTCCTATTCCCGGCGATGCTGACAGGTTTATAGTTTTTACCGTTGATTATGCTTACTCGGGCGGAGATCTTTACTATTCGGTGGTGGATATGAAACAGGCAGGGGGGCAGGGAGCCGTAGTGACAAAAAATGTTTTTCTGCAGTCAAATTCTGCAGAAAAGATTTCTGCAGTCAGTCACTCCAATCATTCAGACATCTGGGTTGTGATTCATGAACGGGAATCCACTGAATTCAAGAGTTATCTGATAACTGCTGCCGGGGTAAGTTCTGAAGTGAAATCTTCCTTTGCCGGTCAGATCCTGACAAGCGGTGTTCAGGGCTATCTTAAGTTTTCAACCGATGGCAGATATCTTGCGATGGCTACCTACCACGAACGTCGGGTGGATGTTTTCAATTTTAATCCTGGAACCGGGGATGTGGGTTTCCATTCCTCCTATTCATTTCCGGATGCCACATATGGTGTTGAATTTTCCGGTGATTCTCAATTTCTTTATGCCTCGGTGTCATACGATCTGAAACAAATTCATCAGATTAATCTCGGGCAAAAGACCAGCACACTGATTGCCTCAACCGGGATGGCTCCGGGGTGTCTTCAAATGGCTCCGGATGGCAAAATTTACGTTGCCCGTTATAACCGTCCCGACGTATTTTCCAGATATCTGGGTGTGATTCATAACCCGAATGAGGAGGGGGCTGCCTGCAATTATGTGGATGAATATCTGAGTCTGGGAGCGAACCGTGGTTCGCTGATGGGATTACCAACGTTTATACAAAGCTTTTTTGTTCCTGCCGTCACCCTTAACGGGATGAATTCCTGTCTTGAAGATACGGTTCATTTCAGTGCAAACCTCTTCGGAAACCTGCTGCTGGAACACGATTGGGTCCTCTGGGATTTTGGAGATCCGGGTTCACCCGATAATACATCCGATATCCTTTATGCGCAACATCGTTTCGCGGCTCCGGGAAATTACACCATAACATTTATAATCAGTTCCGGAGGCAGTGAGCTGGAGGCTTCTATGGAAATTGAAATATATCCAATGCCACAGACAGATCTGCCCGATACGCTGAAATTTTGCGAAGGAGATTCTGCAACGCTGACCGCCGGTGAACCGGGTTATAATTATTTGTGGAGCAATGGCCTTACAAGCCCGGCAATAAACGTTACGGCTTCCGGTAAATACTGGGTGCGAAAAATGTCTGAATTCGGGTGCTCGGTTTCCGATACGGCAAATATTGTTACTATTCCGGGTCCTGAAATTGACCTTCTGGGCAGCTACATCATTTGCCCCGATTCGGTTCTTGTTATATCGGCCGGTGATGATCAGTTTACCTACCAATGGATCGATATGCTGACATCATCCACACGCACTATCGCTGATCCGGGTTTTTATTCTGTGAAAAAAACCGGTACATCGGGGTGTTATTCCGAGCACAGCTTTTTAGTGGATCATTTCTACGTACCCGAGCTTTCTCTCGGAGTCGATACCTTGCTGTGCTCACCCGGAGGGATAGACCTGATCGTATCCGGGTTTGAAAGCTATCTCTGGAACGACGGAAGTAATTCCCCGGTTTATCATGTGGATACTCCGGGAATCTACAGTCTTGTTGCATTCACTGCAGATCGGTGTTCTGCAGCGGATTCGCTTATGGTGTCCGTATGCTGTGAGTTCAGTTTAGTAATTCCCAATGTGTTCACTCCAAACCATGATGGGATCAACGACACCTTTAAACCTGTGCTGCACAATGCCGGCCGTTATAAGATGACGATAGCAAATCGCTGGGGTGTGGTACTTTTCGAAACGAATGATCCGGAAGAAGGCTGGGACGGCTATTTTATGAACGAACGCTGCCCGACGGGAGTATATTACGTTGTTTTCGACATTGAAAGATGTACGCCTGAGGGTTTGTTTGTCAATAAAAAGACCCATGGAAGCGTAACCCTTCTGTATTGATATATCTGCTGATCCGCTTTTAATACGGCTAAAAGTGCCGTTTGTCCGTAATTTCTTCGCTTTTAACGGAATCAGCCTTATTTTTGCAGATCACACATACTGCATGGCTCGTCTGAATGTAAAGGAACACCTTAAATTATCGCTCGTCTATTCAGGCGTAGCTGCAGTACCGCCTGTACTTCAGGTTCTTATTCAGCCTGTAATTGAAGGCAATGAGCGGCTTAATGCAATGGACTTCTCGCAGATTGGTATTGCCGAAATGGTGACTTCCCTGGCTTTTACCATCACGCTGTTTTCAATGGGCAATGCCATTTCCCGTTTTCTTTACGATGTGGAAGACAACCGTGAGTCATACAACAGCATGGTTTCCTCGGTATTCAATTCCATACTTTTACGGGGTTTGATATTGCTGACCGTTGCTTTCTTTTTACAGAGCTATATCGGTAATATTTTTTCTCAGGAAGGGCTTCGCAATTTCGGAAGCTTTGGTTTTGCAGCAATTATCACCGGGATCAACCGGTCCATAATTACAACTGCGGCAGCTTTGTACCGAAACGAAAAGCGCGTCAGGGCTTTTATTATTGTGAATATTGCCAATGCCATTGTGCGAACCGCCTTTCAGCTGATCGGACTTTTCTATTTTGAAATGTCGTTTATTGGTTATGTTTACGGAAGTGCCATTGGAAGCAGCTTTGTTTCAGCCGGTGTTATTTTAGTTACTTACCGCAGAAGCGGAATACGTTACAACAGCGGAATTTTAAGCGAAATGAACCGCTTCGCCTGGCCACTGGTACAGTACGGCGTTCTGGCGTGGGGGTTAAATTTCGCCGATAAGTACTTTATGGAGCGCTTCCCCAGCGATCTTGGTATTTATTTTACGGCAGTGAATTTTGCTCTGGGTATGCAAATCATCATACAGGGGCTGCAGGCTGCAACCCAACCCGAGATATTTCGCTATATGAAGGAGGGTACGCTTAAGCACGAAGAGGAAATACGATCCCTGTCTAATATGCTGATGGCTCAATCACAGCTTATTATAGCAATGGCAATCCTTCCTGTAATGGCTTATCTTACCCTGTTCTATGAAACCGATGTGCGCCTGGCCTCTTCTTTCATCGTCCTGATATTTATCCGTTATCTGCCAAGGACACAATACGTAATATTTTCATTTGTATTGTATTACGAAAAGAAAACCAAATTTTTCCTGTATCTGAACATCGTAAGTCTGCTGGTTAATATTCTGCTGAACCTTATTCTGATTCCACGCTTCCTGATTTATGGTGCTGTAATTTCTATAATGACTGCAGATATAATTCAGGTTATCGGGGCATACCTCTATGCCCGGCGTATCCGGCCGTTTAACTGGAATCTCGGCAAGTTGCTTTACAGTCCGCTCATCTGCATGGGTCTGATTTTATTGCTTGAAATTTCAAAACATACTCTCGGTCTTGGACAGTATACCTCAGCCATTCTATCCGTACTGATACTGATTTCTTCACTGGTGATTCTGTATCGCCGCGATATTAAACGATTGATAACCAGGATATGAACAGGGCTATTTTAATTAACCGAAACCTCTCCGGGTCTGAGATCCTGAATATCCGCCGTTTGGCTGATTCAGAGGAGAACCTGAGGATTTTTTCAACAAGCAGCATAGCCTATCCCTTTCCGGTTGAAGTTGTTTTACAGGATGGAGCTGAAAAACGGGATATTAATTATTCGGAAATGGAACGCCTTCTTGCATTCGGCGATGCAAAAACGGGCGATGCTTCCCTGGCGGAGATGCTTTCGGTTTCCGGCATGAGTCTGTGGCATTACCATAAGTTCCGGATTTATTTCATCATGCGGAATCAGGCATATGAAGAAGCCCTGATCCGGGATATGGCTCCCGCATACAATGAAATTCATCTGTATACCAGCTTCAGCGATTTTCAACTATTTGGAAATCTTCCTGATAATGTTGTAATTGTTAAGGGTACGTCACCCAAAGGCCGTAGAAACCGTTTCGTTTCGTTTATCCATTACCTCACGTATCTGCTTCTCCGGTTCTTTATTGGTATCGTCACCGTGCTAAAAGCGGGGGAGTGCCGCCATCTTCTTATCGACCGCTCCGCACGTCAGCCCTGTCTGGATCCGGATACCATGAAATTGAAACAGGACAACTATAACCTTGCCTATGTATTTGCAAAAGCAGGAAAAGATTTTGCGATTATTGACGAAACAGAGCCCCCAAAGTTTTCGCAGGGACAACAATTCCGGATCGAGCGTTGGATGATCCAAAATTCTCACCCCCGTGTTCGCCGGATACCAGGAGAATTCATCCTTATCAGAGGTGCGCTGTCGCCGTCTGTTTGGAAAGCATACAGACAAAATGAAACCCTTATGTATTCCAGGCTTCTGCAACTGGTAAAGGAAGCTGAACCCGGTCGTAATGTCTGGATACTTCAAAAGTTGCTTTCAGGAGTCATGACTATAAAACAGTTACAAGCATCGACGAGAACAGCCCTGCCGTTAAGTGCATTTTGGATGCTGCACGTGTCAATGGTATGAAAACCATTGGAGTTCAACATGGTAATATACATGATCTGCATCCGGCATACCGGTTTACGTCTGCCGACGTACGGAGAGGTTTGCTTTGCGATGCTACACTGGTGTGGGGAAGCTACTGGAAAGACTATTTGATCAATAAATCGGGTTATCCCGACAGCAGTCTTGAGGTTGTGGGACAGCCGCGAACCGATATCATTCCCACACTGCTAAAAAATCGCAATAAGCTGATAAAAGAGCTGGGTTATCCCGAAGTCCCTTTGGTTGTATTTGCCTCACAGCTTCAGCAGGATCCTTTGCTGCGGGAGAAGGCTGCATTTGATGTGTTGAATATGGCCGCCGGTTTTTCCAATATTCATCTGGTTATTAAGCTGCACCCCTCTGAAGCTTCGGATCCGGAGTATTACCATCGTATCGCAAGACAAACGGGATGCATCAATTATTCCGTTACAAGTGAGCACGATCTTTATTCGCTCATTGCTTCATGTATTATGCTTATTACCTGTTTCTCCACCGTTGGAGCTGAAACGGTTTATTTCGGGAAGCCGCTAGTGATTCTTGATCACCTGAATCAGGATATTCAGGCTTACATTAAGCAGGGGGTTGCATTCCGGGCATTGAACGGTGCAGAACTTACTCAGGTAGCCGGAGGTATACTGAGCCGGAAACTAACCATCAACGATAAGGCTTACGAATCCTTCATTGAGCGAAATGCATTCAGGATCGATGGCCGGTCTTCGGAAAGAATTGTGAATTTTATCCGTTGTACTGACTGATACGCTTAAAATAGGAGTCCAGTGCTTTCTGGAACAGGTTATTTTCCTGCAGAATGCGTTCAACAAACTCTCTGAACGCACCTTCGCCGCCATTTTTATCCAGAGTCCAGGTAACGGACTTTTTTACATAATCCGGAGCGCTGGCCGGAGTGGCGCTTAGTCCGCAGGCTTTCAGCAGAGGCAGGTCGTTGATGTCGTCGCCGATATACGCAACCTCGTCAAGAGAGATGTTAAGCGATTTAACCAATTCGTCCGCTACATGCAGTTTGTTCCGTACGCCCATAAAGAGGTGTTCGATGCGGAGTTTTTCAGCCCGGCGTCTGAGAGCAGCCGTATCTTCTCCGCTAATAATTGCCAGTGGAATTTTTAGTTCTCTAAGAAAGACAACGCCGGCACTATCGGAAGTATTGAACTTCTTCAGCTCATTACCCTGGTTGTCGTAGTACATCCCGCCGTCGGTCCATACGCCGTCAATATCGGTAATTACAAGTTTTATCGTCATTCTTCCATCATATTAGGGTAAATAACTTCATCTGCCGGAATATCGCAAGCGGTTTTCCGGCCAACGATAAGGTTGCGCTCATTCCATTTAAATCCGTCGCCCGGACTCAGAAGGTGCAGCTTGTCGCTGGTAATAATTTCTCCTTTTCTGATTGGTGAAAGGGCTGCAACGGAGCGTTCCAGCTTAATGCGTGTATCCTGAACGGCATCGCTGATGAACATATCTTCGGTACCCAGTGCCATTTCCAGATTACGGATATCCCGCACCATGCGATATATGCCATCAACGCCCAAAGAGCCCTGATGGTCAGTGCCCTTCATCGAACGGTCGAGGGTGATGTGTTTTTCGATGATCTCAGCTCCAAGTGCCACTGCTGCTGCAGGAACCATAATTCCTATCGAGTGGTCGGAATAACCGATTTTGTATCCCGGATAATGCTTTTTCAAATACGGAATTGTATTCAGATTTATGTTTCTGTACTCCGAAGGATACTGTGAAAGGCAATGCAGTATGGATATATCGCTGTGGTGACGGGTAATGATTTCCAGTGCCTGGTCGAGTTCTTCGCGACCACCCATCCCGGTGGAAAGGATCATGGGGATTCGGGTTTCCGCCATGGCTTCGAGCAGCGGAAGATTGGTAAGATCGCGTGAAGCAACCTTAAGGCGGTCGGGCGTGAAATGATGCAACAATGTAAGGCAGCCGCGTGCACAAAGGGTTTCAACGAACTCCAGCCCTTTTGATTTGGCATAAAGATAAATTTCGTAGTGTTGTTCATCGCTAAGCTCGAGAAATGCCCTGTGCTCGCCGTAGGTCTTTCCAAAGGAATTTGGGTTGTTGTACGGTTTTAGCATGGCAGATGCCGACAGTTCCTCCTTCAGGTCTCGTTTGGTGAGCTTTATGGCGTCCATTGGCTTCAGCTTTTCACCAAACAGGTTATCCACCACAGGTTGCGATACAGCGTCGATAAGAGTACGTGCAATATCAACCGAACCGTTATGATTCTGACCAATTTCACCGATAATATATGTGTGTTTCATGCGAATGCAGCGTCTTTTGTTATTTGGAATTTCGTTTTATTTCCTCCTGCATACTAGCTCTGAATTGCTCGTTTTCGCCGGTAATTTTCAGTAACTCAAACAGTCGCTCGGGGATTGGAAGATCGCCGGCCTTTCGGTATAATTGCTGGTGCAGTTTAAAATCGCCTTCCGTGTCGAGGGTGAACCTGAGATCTTCCCTGTTGTGGAATTCGTATGGAGCAGGTGTTAGTTTGATTTTAAAATCTTCTGGATTGGAATACAAGTAGTTGGTTACATGTTCCCGGTATTTCGGATCAGTGGTAAGTTTGGAGGCTTTAACCAGGCTCCCAAGCGTTACGGCTTCCCCCCACAATCCGATATGGGTTTTGATTGATGGTTTATCATTGATTGAAAAACCCGCATAATCGTATTTCGTTTCTTCGAGTACATCCAGTAAACGGAGAGTGGTGACAAGGTCAAAAAAAGGATTATCGGCACATACCCTGATTATTTTATCAAACCCAAACTGTTTGGCAGTCAATATAAACCGATCTAAAACATCCTGTTCTGATCCTCTGAAGAAAGGTACGTCCAGATCCCTGCAAATGGCAACGATGGCATCGTCGCCGGGCTTAAAGGTAGTAGCAACAACAAACGGAATGTCTCCTGCGGATTGCCGGAAATCCGTCAACATAAGTTCCAGCAGGTTCTTGTTCCCGGCAAACGGCAGGGTCATTTTTCCCGGTAACCGCGATGAACCTGTACGGGCTTGTATTATGATCCCTGAGTTATGTGCCATCCGAACGGATAAAATTGTAAAGCAAAGATACGAACAAAACCTATGTGGAGGGGCTGGTCATATCGCGAACGGCCGGAGTGAATCAAAATTGTATCTTTGTCTTTTAATCCGAAACGAATGCACGAACATCCCGTTATTTGCATTGCCGGAGCCGGCACCCTCGGAACAGCCCTGGGTCATATCCTGGCTGGCAAATCCGGTCTCGACGTTACCCTGCTCTCTGTAGAAGAATCCGTTGTTAATGAGATTAATACACGACATATCAACCCGGCATATTTTCCGATGATCCGCCTTGCTGCTGCTCTTAAAGCAACAACGGATGTCACTATACTTGAAAAGTCCGATATCGTATTTATTGCCATTCCTTCGGTAGCCGTCGTACCTTACATTGCAGCCTTAAGATCAAAACTAAAGCCGGGAGCATTGCTGGTAAACCTGGCCAAGGGATTTGGGAAAGACAATAAAACCATTGTTGAGAATCTGCTCGGGGCTACGGGACATCCGGTCTGCACCCTGAAAGGACCTACTTTCGCCCGCGAACTGATCAATCACATCCCCACTGCAATGACCGTTGGCTCCGAAAACAGGAAAGTGTTTGACCTGCTGAACGATGTTTTTGAAGATACGACCATTTATACCGACTATTCCGACGACATTCTGGGTGTGGAGACGCTCAGCATTCTAAAAAACATCTATGCCATTATCATCGGTATCGTAGATGCGCACTTCGACTCACCAAATATTCGGTTTTTGGCATTTACCAAGGCCTTTGACGAGATGCGGCGTGTTCTACTGTTTTATGGAGGGAAAGAAGAGACTCTGTTCCGCTACTGCGGTATCGGCGACTTCGGACTTACTGCTCTCAACGACCTAAGTCGCAACCGTACGCTCGGATTGCTGATCGGTAAGGGTTTTTTTACCAGCGATATATCCGACCACGTTGTGCTGGAGGGAAAGATAGCCGTAAATATTTTTGTGGAAGAGCTAAAACGTAAGGGAATGCCCGAAAAGGATTTCTTCCTGATGAATGAACTCAACCAGGTTTTTTCAGGCCAGTATAAATTATCGCTGTTTGTAAGTCGTTTACTTAATCACTGAATTTTGCCAGGAGGGCTTCCGGATTGCCGAATAAAGCAATATTCTCCCTGATTTTTCCGTCATCCCAGTTCCACCATCCAAGTGCCTGAAGTTTAGTGATAATCTCTTCACTGAAACGGAAACGAATGTGTTTTGCAGGGCTTCCGGCAACGATGCTGTATGGTTCTACATCTTTGTTTACCAGTGAGTTGGCGCCAATAATTGCGCCGTTGCCAATTTTAACTCCGGCCAAAATAACGGCATTGGCTCCAATCCATACGTCGTGGCCTATTTTACAGGATCCTGTAACCTGACCGTCGAATGCCCTTGTTTCATCCGTAAATCCATATTTTTTATCGTAGGCAAACGGATGTGAGCTGACCCAGCTCACCGGGTGGTTTCCCAGTCCGGTTTTAACACCGTAAGCGATTGAGCAGAAGTTTCCTATGGAAGCAGTATTCCGGTCGATCAGGCAGTATTTGTTGATGTAGGTATAATTGCCTATGCGTCCTGCACAAATATGCGATCCATGTTCTACCGTTACACCGCGTCCCAGCTTTACATTTCGGCAAAGGCTTGCAGCGTGAATGGTGCATGAGGGATTCAGCAGCTGTTGAAGGGTAACCCAGAGGAAGTGCTTCATTTGTGATGGTGTTTGATTAATGAATGTCAGTCCTGTATGGCAGGCCTTAATGGAGAATTTGGTGGCTCAGAGAATCTTTTCCAGAATTTCGATAATTCTTCCGGCGGCCTTGCCATCCCACAGTTCAGGGATCCGGCCTTTCTTCCATTTTCCGTCGAGGATTTTTCGCGCAAGCGCAACGATGGTATCCGTGTTGCAGCCGGCCAGTTCATTGGTTCCCTCCCAAACGGTAACCGGGCGCTCAGTATTCTCCCTTAACGTGATGCATGGAATTCCGTAAACCGTTGTTTCCTCCTGTATTCCTCCGCTATCGGTAAGCACGAAGTGCGACGCCGATACCAGCTTCCCGAAATCGAAATAACCGAGCGGTTCCGTGAGAATAAGGTTGTGCATTGATGCCACATAATCGTTAAGCCCAAAATCAGCGATCATCTTTCGGGTTCTCGGATGAATGGGGAAAACAATGGAAATTTCTCTCTGAATGATTTCCAGTGCTGCCAGTATTTTCTTGAAATTTTCGATGTTGTCGACGTTGGAAGGGCGATGAAGCGTGAGGGAGACGAACGGCTTTCCCTCCAGATTGAGCCGGCTGAGGATTTCCGATTGCCCGATTTTCTCCTTTGATTCCATCAGGCTGCAAGCAGATTGTCCACGGCATCCTTCGATGGCGGCATCAGAATATCGGTAATTGAATCCGTAACCATGCGGTTGATTTCTTCCGGCATGGATCGGTCACGACTGCGGATTCCGGCTTCCACGTGAATGATTTTTATATCTTTTTTAGCGGCAACAATGCTGCAGGCCATAGTGGAATTTACATCTCCAACCACAAGAATAGCCCGGGGCTTATGATCATCGCAAACTGGCTCAAAGCGTTCCATTATTCTGGCTACCTGTCGGGCATGGGTGTCGGAGCCAACTTCAAGGCTGATGTCCGGCCTGGGGATGTTCAGCTCATTAAAAAAGGTGTCCGACATCATTACATCGTAATGTTGTCCGGTATGCACAAGAAGGGGTTCGATGCGCTCCGATTTATGCATGGAATGCATTATTGGAGCAATCTTCATAAAATTGGGCCGGGCACCGGCAATCACCAGTATTTTAACAGGTTTCATAGTACACTCTTGTTATACGATTTCATTTAGTATTCGGGCAATCTCTCCGGTTAGTGATTTTCGGGAATAGGTCTCAATACTTCCGGAAACAAGGCCGGTACTTTCCGGACTCATGTAATCATGAAACATATTCCGGATGCATTCTTCCAGTTGCGTCTCATCGTTGAATCCGGCTATGCATCCGGCTTTTGCCTGCCTTATAATACGGGCGCTGTCGCCTTCTTCCGGTCCTATGCATAGAACGGGTCTGCGTGAAGCCAGGTATTCAAAAACCTTTCCTGGGATTATACCCAATGCATTGGGTGTGTTGTTGATAAGTAAAAGCAGAACAGCAGATTTTCCGCTAAGCCGGATGGCTTCAGCATGCGGCAGATAATCCGTTTTTTCGCTTTTTCCGATCAATCCGTATTTTTTCAGGCTGTCGAAAACGCTTATATCGGTTTTCCCGATAAACTGTATCTTCAGTTTTTCACTAAATACTTTATCTTCTGCCGACAATTTGCCGAGTACCTTCCATAACGATTCCGGGTTCCGGTCGCGGTTCATAGAGCCGGTATGAGTAAGGGTGAACCATTCGGGTTTCCTTGCTTCCGTTTGCGGGAAGTCGGCAGGGTCAAAGCCATTGGTAACCACTTCGGTACGTTTTGCTCCCAGCTGTTTGAAGTCTTTTTCCCAGTTTTGGCTAACCGTAACCAGCCGGTCGGTATTCTTTATTACCTGTTGCTCCATGCTGCGATGACGGCGGTCGGCAAAACGGCTAAGCATCAGCTGCTCGTAGAAGTCGATGTTTGTCCAGGGGTCCCTGAAATCGGCCAGCCAGGGGATGCCGGTTTTTTTCTTCACCCCCAGGGCAATCATATGCATCGAATGCGGAGGACCGGTAGAGATAATGGCATCAACCGGATTTTCTTTAAGGTAACCTACCAGGAATTTCACCGATGGTCTGATCCAGAATTTCCGTGCATCCGGTATAAAGAAATTACCCCTCAGCCATATTGAAAATTGCTGTGCTTTACCCGGTTTGCGGTTTTCTCCGGCATTTATACGCTCATCTTTGCGGGCTCCGATAAGTTTTCTGTAAAAGTTGTAGGGTTCCCAGATCGGCTGACGAACGATCCGTGTGTCTTCAGGTATCTCTTTTTCGAGTGTATCGTCAAATGCCGGAGGTTCAGGATTTTCAGGTGTGTATACCACAGGTTCCCAGCCGTATGAACGTAGGTATTTCACGAACTTCAGCCAGCGCTGAACTCCCGCACCTCCGCTTGGAGGCCAGTAGTAGGTGATAATCAGTACCTTTCGCAACCCTTTGTATATTTTACGATTGTTTTCCGTAATTTTTTCTGAATTCCGTGAAGGCATATCCCAGCAGCAACAAAAGAAGAAGCAGCGATCCGGCCAGGGAAATGCTTTCCCCTGTTCTATAAACCACAGGCTCAAACCTGAATTCAATTTCATGAGATCCGGCGGGTACAGCCATTGCTCTCAATACGTAATTCGCCCTTAAATATGGAGCCGGTTTCCCGTCGACATAGGCATTCCAGCCTTTGTCGTAATATATCTCAGAAAATACAGCCAGCTGATCGGTTGCAGCATTGTAGGTGTATTTCAGTTTGTTGGGAGCATAACTCTTGAGTTTGATCTGAGCGGTACTGTCCGGAGCTGCGACAAATCCACTAAGACGATCGCTGAAACGCTTGTCCACAACGGCAGTAATTTCAGGGTTAAATGCGGTAAGGGCCTCTATCTCTTCGTCGGCATTATCAACCAGAGTATATTCTTTTACAAACCAGGCATGACCCAATGCATCCATGTTCAACTGAGCAGTAGGGCGACGGTTTTCATCAGCGACTATAAAGTACTTCGTATTCAGCATATTGAGAACTGACTCATTGTATTTGCTGATGTGATGGTCGATCAGTTCCTGATACCTCCGCAACTTCGCTCCGTGATATCCTCCAATGCTCTTATGAAAATACGAAGTACTGGCATCCTGAAATGTGCTTACCGTGGTATTCAGAACCCTGAAGTTGGGGTCGCTGTCCTTCGAAATCAGTTTATTTGCGTCGGTAGGTGTGAACGGATTATTTACCAGTGTTTTGCTGACAAAATTATCGTTGTTCAGGTATCGGTATGCAACCGGTACCATGTCGGCCAGGATAAGTACTGAAATAACGGCTGTAAGAATTCCTTTGCCGATGCTTTTCCGTTCGTATAGCAAGAGAGCTGCAGCAGCAAGCAGGATAAACAGTACCGTACGAATGGCGTCGGCTTTAAAAACAGCCACCCTGGCAATTGTCAGGTTATGTGCAAACTGTTCGAGTTGTGCGGCCTGACCGCTGTCGACGGTGGCCCGTTGTTCTGCTATGAATGATTTTTCCATCCCGCTAAGGAAATCAAAGAACGTTTGCGGCAGAATAAAAAATACCAGTGCAAGACCGGCTGTAAATCCGAGAGCGATAAAAAAACCTCGCCTTTTTTGTTTGAGAAGCTCAGGTTTTTCGATCACTTCTTTTAGTGCCAGAATGCCAAGCAGGGGTATGGTAAGTTCGGCGATAACAAGGATCATGGAAACAGCTCTGAACTTGTTGTAGCCTGGGATGTAGTGCAGGAAGAAATCGGTGAGCGGCATAAAATTCTTTCCCCATGAGAGCAGAATCGAAAGTACTGTTGCTGCCAGTAGCCACCAGCGCATATTACCTTTCAGGATAAAAAGTCCTAACACGAAGAGAAATACCATAATTGCTCCGGCATACACAGGTCCGGAAGTAAAGGGCTGATCGCCCCAGTAATGATTTTGTCCGGCAATTGTCTGTGCCCAGTCCCGATCCACCTTGTCCATGGCTTTTTCGTTTTCGCCAAGGCTCCCGGTTGCACCTCCCTTGACGTTGGGAATCAGAAGTGAGAAAGTCTCGGCCCGGCCGTAGCTCCAGCTGGTGGCATAATCTTTATCTAGTCCGCTTGTTCTGTTCTCCGGATTTGTGCTCAATTCACTCCGTCCACGGATGGTTTCCTTTCCGTATTCCCAGGTAGCCCAAAGGCTTGTAATATTTGTGGAAACGGCGAGCAAAGCAGCGATGAAGAGAAGTCCGGTAGTTTTCAAAAAGTCGGGAATCCGTTTTTCCTTAAAAGCAGAGATCAGTTCCGTTATTCCGAAGATGATGACCATCAGCATAAGGTAATAGGTAATCTGCAAATGGTTGGCTCTGATTTCCAGAGCAAGGAATAAGGCAGTCAATAAAGCCCCGGCGATTTTTTTGCCACGGTAAGAAAGGATAATGCCCGCAAGTACCGGAGCCATATAACCAATGGCATGCGCTTTACTGTTGTGCCCGGCTTCAAGGATTATAAAGAAATAGGATGAGAAAGCAAATGCCGCAGCACCTGCAAATGCAAGCCACGGATTAACCCTGAGTACCATCAGCAAAATGAAAAATCCCAGAAAGTAAATAATCACCAGATTGGCAGGGTGGGGGAGTCCCAGTTTGAAAATGTTGTCGGCATGGCGGATGAGGTTCGATTTGTATTCAACCGAAATTTGATAGGCAGGCATGCCGCCGAACATCGAATTGGTCCATAATGGCTCCTCACCGGTTTTCTCCCGGTAATCCACGATCTCCTTCGACATCCCTTTCCAGTTGCTGATATCGGGTTGTTTTAACTTCTTGCCTTCCAGCAATGGCGAAAAATATCCCAAAGTTAGGACAAGAAAAATCAGCACTGCTGTCAGGTGCGGTAAATACTTCTTCAGCCGGAACTCTTTCATGGTGTGAAGTTGATTGGGTGAATTATTTAATATCTTCGTAATCAATGTATTCGCCTATGTCATCCGGAACGTTGCCGGAACTTTCAGTTCCAACTTTTTCTACGGTTACATCGCCTTCTTTTTGTTTTGTTTTGCGTCGTATTTGCGGATTTCGCTCATAGAAACTGTCCTGGTACTTTTTAATAGAACGTCTTACAAGCCAGGGTAAAATAAGCCGGGTAAGGATCCTGAAAACAAGATAGACAGCAATAACAATTAAGAGGAAACGGAGAATGCCCATGGTACGTTAGAAATGCAGCTTACTGACTGCGAATTTACGCTTTTTATTAATTCCGGTCTGCAGCGGGGTGGGTACTTTAACCGGATGAGGGGAGTTTGCAGATGGATATTGAAACAAGAAAAGGAGGCAATAATAATTACCTCCTTCCCGGAATATGGTAGTACGGCTCTGAGCCGCTTATGTATTTTTATTTATGTTTGGCTTCGTCGGAAACCGAAAGTTTCTTTCTTCCTTTTGCCCTGCGTGCAGCAAGAACCCTGCGGCCATTGGCAGTTGCCATTCTTTCCCTGAAACCATGTTTGTTCCTTCTTTTCCTCTGTGACGGCTGAAATGTTCTCTTACTCATAGTCTTGTTTTTTGGGACTGCAAAGATAACAACTATTTTTAAGCTTACAAATAATCCGGAAATTTTTTGATAATTTCCGGATTAGATGCAATTAACTGTCTATCAGCGCAGTGCGCGGATAGACGTGTTTCAGTCTTTATGCTACGGGTTTTTCCGGGGCATTTTTCAGGGTTTCTGTCAGGTAGATCCAGAATTTTTCGACCGATGCAACATTTACTTTTTCATCGGGAGAGTGGGGGTACCGGATGGTGGGGCCGAAGGAAATCATATCCCAGTTCGGGTAAACGGCGCCTAATAGTCCGCATTCCAGACCGGCGTGAATTGCTTTGATCTCGGGTATTTTTCCAAAACGGTTGTTGTATACCGTTTGCATGGTTTTCAGGATAGCCGAGTCAGGATTGGGTTTCCATCCCGGATATTCACCGTCGAATTCAACCTTTGCACCAGCCAGTTCAAAGATGCTTCCCATTGTATGGGTAAGATCCTTTTTGGCAGAGTTTACCGAACTTCTGAGCAGACAGGTAACTTTTACCTTATCATCTTCGGTTTTTACAATCGAGAGATTTGTGGATGTTTCCACGAGTCCCGGCATGGCATCGCTCATGCGCATTACGCCGTTGGGGCAGCCGTAAACGGCTCTGAGCATTCTGTTTTGTGTATCGGTATCCATCAGGTATTCAGGCATACTGACAGGCGACGCGGAAATCTGGAGACCGGGTTCGGTAACCGAAAGCTCTGCTTTAATGGTATTGGCAAAATCGAGCATGCACTTTTCGAACGTATCTTTTTCAGCTGCAGGGATGGTAACCGTTGCATGTCCTTCGCGGGGGATGGCATTACGCATATTCCCTGCCTCAAGCGATGAAAGACGAAGTCCGTGTTTGTTAACTCCGTGCCAGATCAGGCGGGTGATGATTTTACAGGAGTTCCCCCTGCCCAGCGGAATGTCGAGTCCGGAATGTCCTCCCTTGAGGCCGCTGATGTTAATCTTGTAGGCAAGGGTATCTTTTTCAATGCTGACTTTCTTAAGCGGAAATTCAAAATTGCCGTTGATTCCTCCGGCACAGCCAATGTACAATTCGCCTTCATCTTCTGAGTCGAGGTTGAGCAGTATATCGCCTTTTAATACATTGGGCTTTAAATTGAAAGCTCCTGTCATTCCGCTTTCTTCGTCGATGGTAAACAGGGCTTCAACCGGTCCGTGAACCAGATCTTTCGATTCGAGAACGGCCATGATGGCAGCAACACCCATCCCGTTATCTGCTCCCAGGGTGGTTCCGTTTGCTTTTACCCATTCACCGTCGATAAGTGGTTCAATGGGGTCTTTTTCAAAGTCATGCGTTTTATCGCTGTTCTTTTGGGGAACCATGTCGAGGTGAGCCTGCAACACGATACCGGCGCGGTTTTCCATTCCCGGGGTGGCAGGTTTGCGTATCATCACGTTTCCTACTTCATCAACCCATGTTTCCAGTCCGGCAGCTTCGCCGAAGTGCTTCATGAATTCAATTATTTTCTCCTCTTTTTTTGAGGGTCGGGGAATCTGTGTCAGGCTGTAAAAGTTTCTCCAGACAGCCTTAGGCTCAAGATTCAGAATCGGATTGTTCATAACGGGAATTATTTAATGATTTTTGGTTTTCCGGCAGCTAAGGTAATGTTTTTCGTGAATTTTCAGAAATCGCGGACTAAGTGATCGGGCAGTAAAAAAGCTGGTTTATGCCTGCCGGCGCTGTTTACAGTAATTCCATTCACAATCAGAACCAAAGATGAACAAGCGATTTGGTGCTGAAAAATTCTTCTTTAAAATAACGGTTAAGGTGGTAGATTTGGTATTTTGCTCCGCATTCTTTTAATTCCTCGCCAAGATCTCCGCCTTTTAAATACAGAATTCCGTTGTGCAAAGGATTCAGACTTCGTTTTGTGATATTTTTACGTGTCCAAGAGAGGAATTCCGGGAGTGAAGTTACTGCCCGGCTTACGATGAAATCGTATTTTTCATTCAGCGATTCCGCACGCGCCTGTTCAGCTGTAACATTTTGCAATCCGAGTGCTTCGGAAACGGCTTTCACCACCTTGATTTTTTTCCCGATGCTGTCGATCAGATGGAAATCGGTTTCCGGAAACATAATTGCCAGAGAGATTCCCGGAAATCCGCCTCCTGTTCCCACGTCGAGCACGGAAGTGCCGGGCGCAAACCGGATTACCTTTGCGATCCCCAGCGAATGGAGAACATGCCGTTCGTATAAAAAGTCAATATCTTTTCTGGAGATTACATTAATTGCCGCATTCCATTCGCGGTAGAGTGAATCCAGCATCCGGAACCGTTCAAGTTGTTCTGTATTGATTTCGGGAAAGTAAGCGGAAATAAGTTCGTGGTTCATTAGAATTTGTTGTGTGGGGAATAGGGCAGTTTTACGAAAACCGTTGTTCCTCTGCCCGGCTCGGAATCGAACCGGATGCTGCCGTTATGAAGGGTGACTATTTTACTGATGAGTGAAAGCCCGATGCCGTGCCCGCGCGTGTGTGCCACATTCTGAGCTCTGTAAAAGGGCTCAAATATATGCGGCATGTCTTCACGGCTGATGCCAATTCCATTGTCGGCTACTTTTATCAGTATGTGATCTCGGTTGAACTCAAGGTCTACCCTTACCGGTTTTCCATCTGAAAATTTACAGGCATTGTCGATCAGGTTTGCGAAAATCAGTTTGAGCAGGTTTTCATTCCCTTTTACCGTAAGATCGTGTGCTTCATCCTCGGCATTGTCGTGAATCAGAATATCAATGACGTATTCCGGATGCACGATCTCAAATTCAGAGCTGGTTTGAAGCAGCAATTCATCGAGCCGCACGGGTTTCATGCTCATTGTACGGATATCCTGTTCGGCCCGTGCAATTTCCAGAAGGTTATTTGCCAGAGCAGTAAGACTCCGGGCATCTTCGAGCAGCGAACCCAGCACTCTGCGGTACTCATCCTGGGCGCGCTCTTTCATCAGGGCCACTTCTATCTGACTGGTGATGGAGGCCAGCGGCGTCCGCAATTCGTGTGAAGCATTGGAAACAAAGCTTCGCTGTATTTGAAATGCTTTCTCGATGCGAACCAGCATTTCATTGAATGTAATTGCCAACAGGGCGATTTCGTCGCTGCCATTTCCTTCGTCGACACGCTGCTCCAGGTTGGAAGCCGTGATGGTTGATACCTGCCTTATGACATTGGAAATGGGTTTGAGTGCCTGACGCGAGAATACCAGACCAGTAATAATGGTAAATCCAATCGAGGCCAGTAACCCTATAAGTAAAACAATCAGCAGATTGTTGAGTTTGTTGATGCCATATTTGTCGGTTGCCGATGCAAACACCACGAAACGTCTGAGGCCGTTAGTATAAAGCAATCCAATGGCTTCGCGCTCTCCCTGTTTGAAAACAAACTCGTCGTTACTCCGGGCTTTAGCCAGCAGCTCTTCGGTTATTTCGAGCCCCGGCTGTTTTCCTGATGTGTATATTTTACTTCGTTTGAAGTAGTCGAATACAATTACTTCGGCATCCTCGAGTGAGCTGTAGTTAGTGCTGTCGATAATCCGCATCAGGTCGCGGTCGACTTCTTTAACGTCGATCAGCAGCTTGGCTGTATTTATGGCTTTTTCCTTCAGTCTTTCATTAAATTCCTGTTTACGGTAATTGGCAGAAAGGATAAAAATCAGCAGCGTAAAGGCAACGAGTATGCTCCCGACAAGCAAAGCAAATTGCAGCGTCAGCCTTGTTCGTATCTGCATTGTTTATTTTTCTTTAAGAATATAACCCATGCCGATGTGTGTGTGTATGAGCTTAACCGGGAAGTTTTTGTCAATTTTCTTCCTGAGGAAGTTAACATAAACTTCAATCACATTGGTGCCGGTATCGAAATTGATGTTCCAGATTTTCTCAGCAATATCGGCTTTTGAGACAACCTTTCCTTTATTTCTGACAAGGTATTCGAGCAGGGCAAATTCTTTTGCAGTGAGGTCAATGGAAATGTTTCCGCGTTGTACTGATTTGCTGTCAAGATCAATAACGAGGTCGGCTACTTTCAGGATCTGATCGGTGCGTGTTTCTGCTGCCGATCGTTTGAGCAGGGCCTTGATACGTGCCAGTAACTCACGGAATTCAAATGGCTTGACGATGTAATCATCGGCTCCTTTATCGAATCCGAGTAATTTGTCTTCGGTACTGCCAAGAGCCGTCAGCATAATAACCGGGACATTCGGGCTTTTTTCACGTATGATGGAACAAAGTTCATAACCGTTAATCTGGGGAAGATTTACATCCAGTATAATCAGGTCGTATTCCCGGGCATCGGAAAGACGCTTTCCGATAAAACCGTCGTATGCTACTTCCGTTTTAAAACCGCTCTCCTCCAGTCCGCTGCTGATGGAATCAGCCATTTTAACGTGATCTTCAACAATGAGTATGGTAGGCTCAGGCATGCCGTTACGTTTATTGGGAGGTGTCCCGTTTTAATCGCACTAAATTAAACATTTTGTGCTTTACTTTGTCAGCTTTTATTCACTGCTTTCCGGAACTGTTGTATTCTCTCCGAAAGCAAAGGTTGATTATCTTTGCCTTCGAATTTATGAATCTGTATTATGAGGATTTCCTTAACTGCCCATTTGACCGTTCTGTTATGTCTGATAACTGCCGCTGTTTCTGCTCAGCCTGCAGGCAGGAAGATGAATTATTCCGACTATGTCGGTAAATACAGCGCCATTGCTGTGAAAAAAATGCAGGAATACGGAATTCCGGCCAGCATAACGCTGGCTCAGGGAATTCTTGAGTCGGGTACCGGTAATTCTGAGCTTGCGGTCAATGCCAACAACCACTTCGGCATCAAGTGCCATAAGGAGTGGACTGGGATGACATACATCAAAGACGACGACGAGAAAGATGAGTGCTTCCGGAAGTACAATTCACCCGAAGAATCCTTTAACGATCATTCGCTTTTTCTTACAAGCCGACCGCGTTATTCCGGTCTTTTTCAGCTGGATATAAAGGATTACAAAGGATGGGCACACGGCTTGAAAAGTGCCGGGTATGCAACCAATCCACGGTATGCCGAAATCCTTATCCGTATTATTGAGGAAAATGAGTTGTTTTTATTTGACAACGCGTCCTATAAGCCCGTACCCGTGTTGCACGATGAACCCGTTCCTCCGCCAGTAATCCCTGTGCATGTGCCGGCTATTGTACTCGAACCTCAAAATCTTAAGTTTATAGAAATTGCAGAAGGTAACCGTCCGGTGTATATGAACAACGGCGTAAAATTAACGTTTGCCAGAGACGGGGATGATATCCATACCATCGCCCGTGATTTCGGCATTCACGGATTTCAATTGCTGCGCTACAACGAGATGGGCAAGCATGAACGCATGATGGCAGGCCAGGCAATATACATTACACCGAAAAAGAAAAAAGGAGCCGTAGGCATACATGTGGTAAACGGAAAGGAAACCATGCGCGATATTGCCCAGTTCTATGCCATCAGGCTGAAAGATCTATATAAACACAACGGCATGGCTCAGGGTCATGAACCAGAACAGGGCCAGAAGGTGAAACTCAGAAAATAGATTCACTTGCAATACCCGTTAAGTTGAAGAATTGATAAATAAACTCTCCGGAAATGCCATCAGGAATGCGGATGTTCAAAGCTGAACAGAAGCGGGAATTATGGTTGCATTTTACCTTGATTCCAACCATGTTACTACGCGTATGGATTCTTCTGAAAAGAACCTGAAGCCGGCAGGCTGGTTTTTTAATAAAAAAAGTTTATTTTTTAATTGATTGTTAATCAACGTACTGTAAAAATACTTTAAAAAAAGTAAAAAAAAAGTGTGAAATATCGTATTACTTTTTGATATTTGTGCGATTTATAATCAACAGCTGGTGTTTTTCGATCGGTTTCATTCAGATCCTGGCATGTCTGGGTGATATTTATCCCCCGATCAACAAGCAGCGGTGTTGTGGTTAATAAATTTGGTTAATAAATTGGTTAGAAAGACGTCGCCACAAGCGGCGTTTTTCTATTTCAGGGGTGTAAGCCGGATTTTTCCCTTTCGGGTTGTAACGATTACTTCTTCTTCCCGGCCGCCGGGATTATAGATAACCGGATCGGTATCGCTTTCCAGTTTTCCGGAATTCTTACCCTGACTTTTACCGTGGATGTAATAAACGTTATTGGTGTTTAAATCTCTTACAATCAGCCATTTTTCACCGTAAGAAGATTGATAGACATACGGATCGGAGAAGTTTGCGCCGGATACACTGATCTGGTTGATCACATTTTTCATACGCGAGAATGCAACAACCTTGTCTTTCCCTGAGAAAATAAAATCGTGTGACCCGTCTCCATCAAAATCCAGATAGCTGAACCAGGGATTTTTCCCAAATTGGCCGAAACTGCTGTATGATATCAGTCCCTTATCGCTGATGTATGCCAGTCTGCCGTCGTCGGCCAGCGTCAGGAACAGGCCTTTCGAGTTGGTTCTGTTTTCGAATAAGGGAGCGCGCGTCGATTTGCGAAAAAAATCGGGAAGCGGTATTCTGACCCTGCCTCTTCGATCCGAAATCAATAATTTTCCATCGCTGCCTGTAAATGCCAGATAATCTCTGCTTCCGGTCCTGAAGAACTCCGGTTGCATCGTCAGGTTTCCTTTGGCAGGTTTTTGCCAGTCGGGCAAAGCTTTACCCTGAATGGTGGTATTATGTATTAATCCGTCGTGGCCGGCATATAAAATGCGATAATCCCGTTTACGGTCGTAATCGAAAAGGGCGGGCTTGCCGGAGGGTTTGCCCGGAAGATTTACAGGTGAGTCTTTGATCTCCTTGCCGTTCCTGTTCAATATATGAAATCCTGAGCTGGTGAATATCAGGTAATTAAGCTGGCCATTTCTGTAAAAATCCGACTCAGCAATTATACCGGAAGGCTTGTCTGTACACTTAAAACTCCAGACTCTGTCGCCGTTATGATCCCGGGCTTCAATGATATTGCCGGAGGTTATGAGTGCTATTAATTTGCTGCCTGCGGTCTTGCCTCCAACGATAACCGGAGGTGCAGCAATTGATGCACTGCCGGCTTTGCCTCCCTTTTCCGATTCCGGAGTTGGAATAACTTCCTCTATTTCAGTATTCTCTGCCAACTGCCCCTGAATGCTGCCCGAGGCGGATGCAGGACGTATATCCTTGCGAACCACAGGTTTTGGCGGAAGATCACTGAATATCAGGTTTCCTTGTGTATACCAAAGCTCATCTCCCGACTTATAGTTGATTGCCAGTTGTTTGCATCCGGAAAGAAACGATATCCATGAAGAGGAATGATTGATAGGCGAGGATACTGGCCATTTTTCGGGATTAATAAAAATCTGAAGGTTACCTTTGTCGGGGAGGTCCGGATCGTATTTTACATCCGATCGGGAGTTGTGGTCAGGTTTTGCTTTAGCAGGAACGTAGCTTTGCAGCATGGAAACGAACGGTGAAATAGCGACGAAATCTTCAGCAATTTTGACGTGAAGGGTTTTCCCAACCTTAAACCAGGGTCCCCATAAACGTTCGGGCAGGGATGATGCCAGCAGCAGACCACTGTTTTCGCCTGCAGGCTTTATAAAAGGTGCCAGTGCGGCTCTGGCGCTGTCGGCATTGCGGCTGCTGATAACGATCATGGAGGCCTGGGTTTGGTTATTCAGGAATTCGCGATCAGCAAGAAAAGTAACGGAGTTGCCGGCCCAGGAAAGCAAATTGTCGCTGAGCCTGAATATTTCTTTTGTTTCCACCGCATTTACGGGATCGTATCCCGGAATATGCAGGGTGTCACCCGAAATAAAGTTTCTGCAATAAGCGGCAGGATCGGAAAGTACTATAGTATAACCTAATGCTGCTTTTTCAACGAATTTCTGATCAAGGTCGGGAGCAGCAGGAGATTGTCCGTTCAATGGAATTCCCGGGTTGCCGGTTGAAGTAAATCCACTCAGCAACAGCCTGTCTTTACGTATCGAAAAGTCAAGAGCGGTCCACTGACGGGAAGAAGCAGGCGTTGTATGGCCGGAAACATTCCATGGACCCTTTACAAAATTCATTAGTGCTAAGTTTTGTACTATGGCTATTCCATCAACTTTTTTGCCCGCCGACTCGAAAAGGCGTAAAAATACGGCATCGGAGCTGAGGGTGTTTTCCGAATCCATGGTTTCCAGGGATGCAAGAACGGAAGGTTTGCTGAAGCCAATTACCCACAACCCGCGGTAAAAATAAGACCACAATTGTTGATTCCGGCCGCGGATATGCATAAGGTCGACCGGGGAATGGTCTTCTTTAACGGCTGTTGCGCCAAAATTTGCTGCCAGGCTGGTGGTATGACGCTGAATCAAACCGGGCCGCATTTTTCCTGCCGCAACTATTACCAGTGCTTGCGGTTTTCCTGAAGAGTCGGGTGTGAAGCAAAGAAGAAATTCGCGTTTCTCAATGAATTCGCGTATAATATCATCGCTGGCTGCCAGCGAATCAGCCCAGGAAGCCAGATGTTCAAAACCTGCGCTGGTTCCATGGTTATCAAATACTTCCGCTAAACCAGATGACCTGGCTTTTTCATTAAATCCTGCTATAGATCCCGATTTAATCAGTGCAACGGTATTTACAGGTACCGCATGTGTAAGCGGAGCCAGGGGTTGTTTCAGGTAAAAGTAATAGGAACGCAGGAGATAAAATCCACCTGACAGGGCAATCAGTACGACTGCTGCAAGTGCAATGTAAAGATTCTTTTTCATAACGGACTTCAATTCAGTTCAAATATACTTTCTTATCCCCGAAATGAAGTCTGGATTTAAACCGACTAATGAACACTGCATTGTTGATAACCGTTGAAACAGTGGCAGTATTCTTCTAATTGACAGATTAAATCTTGTATTTTGACAATAAAACATGTAGGTTTGAATACAAATTCCGGACAGTATGTTTTTATTGAACGATCGCACGAAGTTTTCTATTACTTTTTCGTTTCTTTTCCTGTTAATGCTGATTTCTGTAATCGCAAGCGCTCAGTATGAGGATTATTCGATTCCTGAGGACTGTAAATCCCGAAGTGGCCTGGAGTATGGTGCTACCGCCGGTTTTTACATTCCAGGAAATGGCTCGGCGAATTTTTATTCCGGGAAACCGGGCAATGAGAACAATATTGAGTATGTATTCAGGAATACATACTGGTACAACGAAATTTATCAGATGTTGGATGCGAACGATAAGGTTATACTGAGTGAGTATCCTGAAAATATGAAGTATAATCCGGCTTTTATTTTCGGTTTGTTTGCAAAGTATGATCTGAATTGCCATACTGGTATTTATATTCAATTTACCAATGCCAAACTGAGGGCAAAAGATGTCTTTTCGGTTGAGGTGGATCCCCCCATCGATTACCTGGCCGAACCCGATATCCGTCTGTTTCCGGTTTATGGAACCGAAGAGCGTAATCTGGCCGATCTGGGCATAACCTATTCTCCGGGCAATAAACGGGCGGCCCGTTTGATGCTGGGCGGAGGGGTCAGCATGAACAGCACGCTGGTGAAGGAATCGGTGGTGCGAATCGAAGGCAAGGTTTACGATATGGTAAATAAGTATTCCGGTTCCTACATCCCCGGAAGCGGTCAAATGGTATACGATATCCGACAGGGCGGGATAGGATTCGGGGTATTCGGAACCGTAGGCGGCCGGTTTGAATTCAGCAATGCGATTGCCATAGAACCCGGCTTTACGGTTTATTACAAGAAAATCAGCCTGGAGTCGGCCAGTGGTTTTTATCCGCAGTATGTGTTTTTCGTGCGCCTCTGCCTGCGCGATCTGATAAGTTTTGAATAAGCACAGGTGTCGCCGCAGTAAATTTCTCTTGAATTGACTGCATGAGTTTACGGCTATTCAGAAACTGAATTTTAGCTGGGCTTTAGTATGAAACGAAGTCCGGTGCCAGGGCGACGGCCCGTATTTTGCAATAGCACGCTGATGTTCAGGCGTTGGATAGCCTTTGTTTTTATCCCATCTGTACATGGGAAACTCTTCATGGATTTTCATCATAAATTGATCCCTGTATGTCTTGGCTAATACTGAAGCGGCAGCAATGGAGAGAAAAAGTCCGTCGCCTTTAACAATGCAATGGTGCGGAATTCCGGGATAAGCTTTGAACCGGTTTCCATCGATCAGGAGAAGCTGAGGAGCGGGGTTGAGCTGTTCAACGGCCAGGTGCATAGCCAGGAAGGAAGCATTCAGTATATTAATCCGGTCGATTTCTCCGGCCGACACAGAGGCTACATTCCAGGTGAGTGCATTGTTTTCGATGATGGTACGCAGGGCAGTTCTTTTCCGGGCTGTAAGCTTTTTGGAATCGTCGAGTAATTCATTGGTGTAGTTAGGCGGAAGTATTACGGCAGCAGCAAAAACAGGACCTGCCAGGCATCCCCGGCCGGCTTCATCGCATCCGGCTTCTAGCCGTCGATCGGTTGAGAACCTGTTTTTCAGCATTAAAAATTATATATTTATCCGAAGGAGAATAACAAGAAGAAAAAATATACCTAACAGCAGGTCATAGAACCACGATTTTTTACTTTTCAGCACAAGGAAAGCAAACATTACGGAAAGCGGCAAGGCAATTACCGGGAGCATTGACGGCCAGCCAGGGCCCGAAAGGAACAGGAAAAGAAGGCCGGCTAACAGAAATTGTGCGATAATCCACATTTTTTTTCGCAGACTTATAATTTTCTCTCCCGTATCTCCCAGAAAGCTGAATAGCGACAAAAGCAACAACAGTCCCAGAATGATGTAGGTTACCAGTTCGGTAAGCGATGGATTGATGAAACCCGGGCTGAGGCTGCTGAAAAAGTTGCTGTAATTGTGAAGGGCTTCCACGAGGTTGTTGTTCCAGAAAAACCAAAACAAAAGGTACAGATACGGAAGCATAAGTCCAAGCAGCGAAATCGACCATTCTCTCCAGGTACCTATGCGTAAGGTGAAGAAACCCATCCAGATAAAAGGAAAGAATGCTATTGCCGGGGGTATTATCATAGAGGCTGCAGATATGGCAACCGAAGCGTTCAGTACCAGTATGTACGGATATTGTTCGCCGTAGATTTTCAAGATATTATATAAGCTGAACAGGAGCAGATAAATGGTACAGAGAAGGAGGATAAGGTGGCCGGAGCTTCCGCTGAACAGGATGAATACAGATCCTATAAATGCCACTATCATGCTTTGGCGTGGTACAATATCCTGATTTATAAGAATAAGGTTGAAGATCAGAAAAAGTCCGAAAGCAAGCAGTGCGGCAATAATTGTTTGGGCGATCTGATTTCCGGGCAGGATATGACGGATGATTTCTGCCAGGGGTGCAATGTTGCCGGCGACGGTAAGGGTTTTAAGGTCCAACGGAGGCGTTACAACGAACAAGCCCAGCATCAGGATAGTGAGTGTCAGTTGCAGATAAATTCCTGATTTGGAAAGTTTTCTGAGCATTTCCTTAGATTTTCAGAATATCGGCTCCAATATCGTTCCTGAATGTTTTACCCAGCCAGTTAATGGCATTGGCAGAGTCATAGGATTTTCGGAGTGCTTCGGCCGGATTCTCGTCGAGGGAGGTCACTGCAATTACACGGCCTCCCGCCGTAAGTACCTGATCTCCCTTTTCGCTGATAGCTGTTCCGGCATGAAATACCAGGCTTTCGCTTACCTTGTTAAGATCGTAGATTTCAAGACCTTTCGGATAATCTCCGGGATAGCCGGCCGAAACAAGCATTACGGTGACGGCAGTACGCGGATCAAACGCAATGATTTGATCTTTCAGGCTTTTCCGCGAAAGCGATTTCAAAAGGGGAATGATATCCGATTTAATGCGCGGGATTACTGATTCGGTTTCAGGGTCGCCCAAACGAACGTTGTACTCAATAACGTATGGGTTTCCATTCACATTCATAAGTCCGAAGAAAATAAAGCCCCTGTAGTCGATGTTTTCGGCTGTGAGGCCGACGATGGTAGGAGTAATGATGCGGTCGGCCACTTTTTTCATAAACTCTTCGCTGGCGAAGGGAACCGGGGAAACGGATCCCATTCCGCCGGTGTTGGGGCCGGTATCGCCGTCGCCAATGCGTTTATAATCCTTTGCCTCGGGAAGAAGCTTCCAGTTTTTGCCGTCGGTAATGACGAAAACGGATAACTCGGTTCCTTCCAGATATTCCTCAATCACAACTTTTTCGGAGGCTTTTCCAAAGCGTTCCTTTATCAGGAGTTCTTCGAGGGATAACTCTGCTTCACGGATATCCTTGCATATGATAACTCCTTTGCCAGCGGCCAAACCATCGGCTTTCAGCACATAGGGGGGGCGGGTGAGTTGCAGAAAGCTTCTTGCTGCCTCCATATCACTTTTAG
>JALHHH010000035.1 GCA_022837485.1 Bacteroidales bacterium | reverse complement strand
ACCGGAAATCAGACTCCGATTGCCCGTTTACATACTAAGAAATGAATATAGCTAAGTACGTTCCGAATACAATTACCTGTTTTAATCTTGTTTCCGGTTGTGCAGCCTGCGTGGCAGCCCTGGAAGGTAATCTGTTTTTAGCAGCGATGTTTGTTATCCTTGCTGCCGTGTTCGACTTTCTGGATGGTTTTGCCGCACGACTGATGCATGCCTATTCTCCTATCGGGAAAGAATTGGATTCGCTGGCCGATGTGGTGAGCTTCGGAGTTGCCCCCGGGATGGTGGTGTTCTGGTTGCTTAGCGAAGTGGCTCCTCTGCTGCCTTTTGGCTCAGCGGCTGCCGTAGTTCCATACTGGGCGTTTGTTATTCCGGCATTCTCGGCCCTGCGCCTTGCCAAATTTAATATTGACGATCGTCAGACTACCTCCTTTATTGGTCTGCCGGTTCCGGCCCATGCTCTTTTCTGGGTGGGAGCTGCCTATTCGGTACTTCCGGTACTGTATACCAATCCTCTTTTATTTACGGTGCTGATCTGTGTACTTGCTCTGGTTACCTCGTTGTTGCTGGTGTCCGAAATCCCCATGTTCGCACTTAAAATCACATCTCTTAAATGGAAAGGGAACGAATTGCGTTACATGCTGGTGGTGTGTGCCGTAGTGTTTGTGGCAGCCTTCGGATTCCTGGGATTATCCGGAACAATTCTTTTATATATAGTATTGTCTATTTTTAACAAAAAGAAGTAATTATACATTGTATCTTTGTTGCTGCAATCAATACGTATTGAATTATGTTCAAATTTCTATTTTTACTTTTTGGTTTTTTCCTTTTGTTGGTCTTATTGCTGGGATTTTCTGTAATCAGAACATTTAAGCGTATCCTGTTCGGCGCACCTAAAACCGAAACCGGTCGCAGACACACCAACCCTACTGCCGGTCAGCAACAGGCTCGTGCGGAAGAATATGCCGCAGCCAAGAAAAAGCTTTTTACCAAGGATGATGGTGAATATGTAGATTACGAAGAGGTTAAAGAATAAACTGCTTCACCTTTTCTTTTTAAAAAAAGAGATCATTTCTGCCGCGCATTCCGTCTCCAGAATTCCTTTCTTCACTACAGCCCTGGGATGCATTGCCTTCGGAGCAAAAAGCGAAAACCCCCGTTTCTCGTCGGATGCCCCATACACGATGGTGCTTACCTGCGCCCAACCTATGGCTCCGGCACACATAATACAAGGTTCAACCGTAACATACAGGGTACATTCGGGAAGGTATTTGGCTCCAAGTACCCCGGTTGCCGCCGTTAGCGCAAGCATTTCGGCATGTGCCGTTGGATCGTTAAGCCGTTCGGTCTGATTGTGTGCCCGCGCAATTATCTTGTTGTTGCATACCACAACCGCGCCTACCGGTACTTCGCCCTCCAGAGCAGCCTGCCTGGCCTCGACCAGCGCCTGTTTCATAAAATATTCGTCTGTAAATGGATTCATCTGCGCATTTCGTTTTCGCGGAACAGGGTGGGGTAATCTTCTTCCAGCGTTTTAAGTATGTGTGAAATGATGGTTTCGCGGTACCACCTCGATTTGTTTTCAATCTTGTATTTGGACAGGTAGCGTTTTACCGCTTTATGCTCGTCGTCGTTAAGCATAAAAGTGACTTTATGTACCCGCGGCTGACCAGGGGTGGTGGATGCGTATTTCCTGTCTTTCTTCATAGTATGCAAATGTAATGCCGAATGGGTAAATAAAAAAGAAAATGATTACATTTGTACAAATTATTCATATGGCAACACATAATATAACAGGTAAAGAGGGTGAGGCATTCGCCCGGCAGTACCTCGAAGATAAAGGTTACCGTATTTTGCACTGCAACTGGAGGTACAGGCATAAGGAGCTGGATATTGTTGCCTCCGACGGGAAAGAGCTGGTGGTGGTAGAGGTGAAGACCCGCTCTGATAATTACCTGGTTTCGCCGCTGGAATCGGTGGATGCCGCCAAAATAAAATGTATTGTAAGCGCTGCGGATGTGTATGCCCGTAAATTTAACGTGGATATGTCCATCCGTTTTGATATCATTGCCGTTGTAAAATATGCCGACGGTTACAGGGCAGAGCATATTGAAGATGCTTTTTACGCCCCGCTTCGTAAATAATTAAGCCTTTGTTTTATGAATATTGAAGATGTAAGAAGCTATTGTCTGTCGTTGAGAGGCACCACGGAGTGTTTCCCTTTCGATGATGTGTCGTTGGTTTTTAAAGTGGAGAACAAGATGTATCTGTTGCTTCCGCTGGATGCCGACGAGCCGCATGTTTCCCTGAAGTGTTCCACCGATTACACGGAGGAGCTGAGAGATCGCTACCAGGCTGTCACTCCTGCATTCCATTTCAATAAGAAATACTGGAATTCCATTTATCTGGAGAGGGACATGGAGGAGGCCGAAATCAAACGCTGGATTCATCATTCGTACCGCGAAGTAATTGCCAAATTACCTAAGTCGCTTAGGGAAGAATATAAAGAAAATCCTTGATATGTCGCAAATAACGTATTTGGAAGAAACAGAGTCGACCTCCAAAGCCTTGCGGGAGCTGATGACCCGGGGCCGTGTGGAAGAGGGAGCAGTTGTGATGGCCGGCTTTCAGACAGCCGGAAGGGGACAGGTAGGCAATGTGTGGGAGTCGGAAGCCGGTAAAAACCTAACCTTCAGTGTGGTGATTTATCCGGAAACAGTTCCTGCGAACCGTCAGTTTGTCTTATCGCAGCTCACCGCGCTGAGTGTGAAGGAGACGCTGGATGCTTATACCGACGGTATCACGGTTAAATGGCCGAATGATATCTACTGGCGGGATCAGAAGATCTGTGGTATGCTGATTGAGAACGATCTGTGCGGTAAAACCATCTATGCAACCATTGCCGGAATCGGCATCAACTTAAATCAGACTGAGTTTCGGGGAGACGCGCCCAATCCGGTTTCGCTGTGCACAATTACGGGGCAGACTTACGATCCGGGTGAGGTGTTGGACCGCTTCCTTTCCATATTTTATAAATGGTACCTCCGGTTGCTTAAAGGCGAGGAATCGATGATACGGCAATCCTACGAAAAGGTGTTATACCGGAAGGAGGGCTTTTATCCGTATGCCGACGAGCAGGGTGCTTTTGAGGCCCGGATCAAAGCGATTGAGCCTACCGGATATCTGGTTCTGCAATTAAGGGACGGAAGCGAGCGGACCTATGCTTTCAAGGAGGTGAGCTATGTAAAATAGCGGCAGCCACCACTCCGCTGAGTGTATGCCTGCCGCACAAAGTTAGGAATAGGCTTTGGTCTTTTTGAAAATGTTATTTAATGAATTAAATCACAAGTAACAGCGTGTGTTTCTATTTCTACATTACAAAAATACAATCGTAAAATTACATGCATGTGTCGTTAGCCTTACGTGTTTGTTACATGCGAAAGATGAATAAAAACAGCTTTCGATAATTGGTTACTTAAACAAATAGGTTACTTTTGTAAATTGAAACGAATAAACAACAGATTTTCATGACTCAATACAAAAGAATACTTTTAAAACTTAGCGGCGAATCGCTGATGGGTGGCAAATCGTATGGAATTGACGAGACACGCCTTTCCGAATATGCTGCGCAGATTAAAGAGATTGCCGATATGGGCATCCAGGTAGGTATTGTGATTGGCGGAGGGAATATCTTTCGCGGATTAAGCGGTGCTTCCAAGGGATTCGATCGGGTGAAGGGAGATCAGATGGGGATGCTTGCCACGGTTATCAATAGCCTGGCCTTAAGTTCTGCGCTGGTGTCCATGGGGGCGAAAGCAAATGTGCTTACAGCGATTCGGATGGAACCTATCGGTGAGTTCTATAACAAATGGAGAGCCATCGAGTTATTGGAAAAAGGACACATCGTTATTATGTCCGCCGGAACAGGAAATCCATTCTTCACCACCGATACCGGCTCGTCGTTACGAGGTATTGAAATTGAAGCCGATGTGATGCTGAAAGGAACCCGCGTGGATGGAATCTATACGGCAGATCCGGAAAAGGATCCTACGGCTACTAAGTTTTCTGAAATTACTTACGACGAAATTTATACCCGTGGATTAAAGGTGATGGACCTCACCGCTACCACCATGTGCAAGGAAAACAACTTGCCTATCATTGTGTTCGACATGGATACGAACGGAAATCTGAAAAAGGTGATGAGCGGGGAGCCGATTGGAACGCTGGTTCATAATTAATGAATAGTTTGGTATATCGGAAAAGTTTATTATTTTTGTTAGTTGTAATAAAATCAAATTTTATAAGCAGTTATGGTAGATACGAAACAGTTCGTAAAGGCAGCGGAAGAGAAAATGATATTCGCGATCGAATATCTCGATGAACAATTGGCTCATATTCGTGCCGGAAAGGCTAATCCCAAAATTTTGGACGGTGTACGTGTTCCCTATTACGGAAGTCTGGTGCCACTTACCAATGTTGCATCGGTAAACACACCGGATGCAAAGACCATTGTGATCACCCCGTGGGAAAAGCCGCTTATCAAAGAAATTGAAAAGGCAATTATGAACTCTGAAGTAGGGATTACACCCGAAAACAACGGAGAGATAATTCGTCTTGGAATTCCACCGTTAACGGAGGAACGTCGCCGACAGCTTGCCAAGCAATCCAAACAGGAGGCAGAAACTGCCAAGATCAGCGTGCGTAATGCCCGCCGCGATGCCATTGATGCATTGAAGAAAGCCATCAAAGAGGGCTTGCCCGAAGATGTTGAAAAGGACGCGGAAGCAGAGGTTCAGAAGATTCATGATAGATATATCAAGAAAATTGATGATCTTTACGCAGCTAAAGAAAAAGAAATTATGACTGTATAATTTAGTGGAGGCGTCAGATACTGGCGCCTCTGTTTTTAAAAGAATGCACCGGACAGGCATTTAAAAATAGATTCGCATGAAAGGATTAGTTATTAAGAATACAGGTAGCTGGTATTCGGTTCGTACGGACGACGGCCGTACAATCGAAAGCAAAATTAAAGGGAATTTCAGACTGAAGGATATCCGTAGTACGAATCCTGTGTCTGTGGGCGACCGCGTGGATATCGATATTAATAACGAAGGAACTGCCTTTATTACGGAGATCGAAGACCGCAGGAACTACATCGTCCGTCGTGCGTCCAACCTGTCTAAGCAGTCGCATATCATTGCTGCAAACATAGATCAGGCAGTAGTAATGGTTACGCTTTCGAAACCGAGAACATCCACCGGTTTTATCGATCGTTTTCTTGTGACAGCCGAAGCCTATCACATCCCCGGAGCATTGATTTTTAACAAATGCGATATCTATACACTCGCTGAAAATCAGCAGCTTGAGAAGCTGATGAGACTATACTCCTCGCTGGGTTACCTCTGCATCCGGACTTCCGCGCTTGAGGGCACCGGACTTGATGAGGTTAGGAACCTTCTCGGGGATAAGGTGAGCCTTATCAGCGGACATTCGGGAGTGGGCAAAACCGCACTTATAAATGCAATTGAACCTGGACTTATGCGCAAAGTCGGCGCTATTTCCGACTATCACAGCAAAGGAAAGCATACGACTACCTTTGCCGAAATGCTTCCGCTCAGTATTGGCGGCTTTGTAATCGATACCCCTGGCATTAAGGAATTCGGACTGGTTCATTTTGACAAGCAGGAGGTGGCTGAACGTTTTCCCGAAATGCGCGGTTTGATGCACGATTGCCAGTTCAATAATTGCACCCACATCCATGAACCGGGATGTGCAGTGAAAAAAGCACTTGCAAATGGCGGGATTGATGCCGGAAGGTATTCGAACTACATCAGCATTGTCAACGATGAGTATTTCGAAGAAAGTGAATGGGATTAAGTATTATTTTTTACCTAAAGTTGTGACCATATGCGGCTTGTAATACAGCGGGTGAGCAGGGCGTCGGTGAGCAGTTCCGGATTTGAAACGGCTTCTGTCGGGAAAGGAATGCTGATACTTGCCGGAATTGAGGAAAGCGATACCATTGAGGATGCAGAATGGCTTGCAGGTAAGGTAACCCGATTGCGGATATTTGCCGACACCATGGGTGTGATGAACCATTCCGTCTGCGAAATAGGAGGAAGTATATTGGTGGTCAGCCAATTTACATTGCATGCCAGTACCAGGAAAGGGAATCGGCCATCCTACATACGCGCTGCCAGACCAGAAACCGCGGTTCCGTTGTTTGAGTCGTTTGTACGTTTTCTTAAAGAAACTACAGGGCTAAGGGTTGAAACCGGATGGTTCGGTGCTATGATGCAGGTGGAACTGGTAAACGATGGCCCCGTGACAATTATAATGGATTCAAAAATCAGGGAATAGATCCCGGTCTATAAATGAAACATTTATGAGCAAACGAAAAATTTTCGATGTTGTATTTATTCTAATTGCCTTCGGCATATATCTGATTATTCTGAATGTTGACAAGCAGATCGACAATTGTAATATTGTATCAAGAAATATCTGGATACCACTGGTGCTTGCTTATTATGCCGGCAGATTTGTTTCCTTGTATACCGGCGGGAAGAAGAGCGTTTAAGACAGAGTGCTGAAATTATTCTGTATTTATACAAAAACGGCCAAGTTCTTTTTATTAAAGCGACTTAGCCGTTTTTGCTGAAGAATCCGTAAGATCAGAAGCTCATATTCAAACCAAAACTGGGCATGACCGGGAGCTGGTATACTTTATCACCGGTAACTCGGTTTACGTAGAAGATGTTGTCGCGGTTGTAGATATTGGTAACGCTGAGATTTGTTTCAAGCAGTCCTTTTTTGCCGATTTTGAAGCGTTTTGTAAGGCTGAGGTCGAGGCGGTGGTAGTACGGAAGACGGGCAGCGTTGTAATCGGCGTAAAGAATTCCCAGGTCTCCGTTTTCAACGATGTAGGTGGAGCCTGTGCCCTGTTCGAAGGTAAGTTCCTCAAAGAAACCCTGCGTCTGCGTAAAAGGGAAGCCCGATCCTAAATTCCAGCGGGCATTCAGTTCCCAGTCAAGTTCTTCCCCGAAACGGTAAGAACTGACCAGATTAACGTTATGACGGCGGTCGTAGTGCGGTACATATGAACTGATGCCGTCGAAGCGGTTTACCCACGCCAGGGAGTACACCGCCCAAAAGTAAATCTTTCGTTCGTCGTATTTAAAGCTGACGTCGAAGCCGTTGGCATCACCATTCTCAATAATAAAATCCTTGCGGAGGTTTTCTGGCTTATAATTGATGTTGGTGGGGTCGTTGTACGGGTCTATGTCATCGAAAACCTTGTTGCGGTTGATGTTGGTGAGCTGCGAGAAGTTTTTGTAATACACTTCCACGTTCACGCTGACTCTGGGCAGGGGGTCAATTTCTGCCCCCAGGATGATATGCTCAGCCTTCTGCAGCTTGTGACCGACATTTTTCCCGTTAAATTTTTCCTGCAGGTTGTCGGGGCCGGAAAGGAAACCGTAGAAGAGATTTACCACATCCCGGTCGGAATTGGCGCTGATCAGGTTTTGCGAATAGAGCCCTGCGGCCATCTTCATCCTGAAGTTATCGGTGAAGTTGTATTTCATCGCCAGTCTGGGTTCAGGCGAAAAGTTGCCGAGCGAAGCATAATACTGGATCCTGAATCCGGGTTCGAACAGTAATTTGCCCCTGTTCATTTTGTACTTGATGAAGCCGGCGATTTCGGTGGTATTTTCCACCTGGCTGATGCGTCTTCCGATGGAATTATAGAAATCGAATACGGTTTTGAACCCCAGACCTTCGAGTCCGTATTTTATTTCATCTTTCCCGAGAAAATAGGTGAATCCCAGTCCCAGGTTAAATCCGTTGATTTCGCTGGAGCGCGATGGAAGAGATCCTTCTTCCATGGTGATGTAATAGGAAGAATAGGCTAAGTTTCCTTCGAGCAGTACTGGGTTGTTTCCGGGGATAACTACAAAGTTTGCTCCGCCGCCCGCTGCATCCCACTGATAGGTCGCCATGTTTGTATAGTCAACTTTATCTTTGAAATTGAATCCGTAGAAATTTACTTTGGACCCGTTGGAGGCATTTACGGAAATTTTTCCGTAAACATCGGTATAGTTAAATGGCAGGCCGGTTGAATCAATGTATTTATAGAACAGTTCGGATGTTTGTTTCAAGTAGGAATTCTTAGCGGAGATCAGAAACGATACACTTCCCGAGCCGTCTTCTGTTTGTTTTTTCAGGGGGCCTTCGAGCATCAGTTTAGCTCCGAACGTACTGGCTCCGAATTTGCCGGCCAGGTGTTTTTTGTTTCCGTCGCGGGTTGTAAGATCCATAACCGACGAAATACGACCTCCGTACTGTGCATTAAAGCCTCCGGTGTAGATGTCGGCATTCCTGAGTATTTCCGTGTCAAAAACGGAGAAAAGACCGATAGAGTGGAAGGGATTGTAAACGATCATTCCGTCGAGCAGTACTTTATTTTGTATGGGTGAACCTCCGCGGATGTAGAGTTGACCTCCCTGGTCACCTGTAAAGATAACACCGGGCAATACCTGCAGATACTGGGCCAGGTCGGGCTGCCCGCCTATGGTTGGTATGCGGCTGATCTGCTTGGGGGTGAGTTTTATTACGGAAGTGCGGGTGTCGCTTCGCGCTTCTTCGCGCTCGGCTGTAACCTGCACGGCCCCAAGTGTCACGGCCGACTGGTTGAGGAACAGTTTCTTTGTAAGTACGGTGTTGCCTTTAATGGTAACCTGTTCGCGCAGGGTATCGTATCCCATGTAGGTCACCATCAGGGTGTAATTTCCGTCTGGAATTCTTGTAATGGTAAAATAGCCGTTGACGTCGGTGGCAGCCCCGTATGTGGTTTTATAAAGATAAACGTTGGTGAAAATTACCGGTTCACCGGTCTCTTTTTCATAGACAAATCCGCGAATTGTGCCGTTTTGTGCAATCAGGCTAAGGCTTCCAGCCAGTAAAATTGTTAAGGCCAGGGAAATAGATTTGTAAAAGGTTCGCATGAGAACGTTATTAAGCTAACAAAGTGAAATTATCCGGAGGCGTTTTGAGTTTCCGGGCTCCCCGGACAGCGGCTGCTTCAAATCGATACCAAACCATTTTTGTCCGGAATTCAACACCGCGTGAAACCGAATGCTTTATAATTCAGTTACTACCCTTTTACGCTTCTGTATGCCGGTGTCTAAACTGGAAAGATGCGGTTATTTAAAACAGCCCCTTTTTGGGGTCGGACAAAAGTAGTTAATTTTTTTTCAATCTTTCCGATATTAATCGTTAGGGAAGGGGCTTTTTTATGGGTTTTTAAACGTCCTGAGCGTTTTGTGAAAGTGCTGAGAGTAAAGTTCCCGCACTTGCCAGCCGGGGTGTAATCTGAGAGGGGAGAATGCAGTTGCTGCCGCCCGGAAGCAGATGGCGGTGGCTGCTTATAAAATTATAGATGAGGTCGCGGAATTTGACAGGTAAAACGCTGAATATACGGAATAAACTCCACCAGCCACCAAGCACGCCGCAGAGTTCAAGAACCGCCTCCGAACGGATGTATGACCTGCCGTTACGGATGAATACCAGGCTGTCGCCCGTTAATCCGGGAATAATATTCTGCAAACCAGTGCCTGCATTCAACGCATCCCGCAAAGGCATAAACAGAAGTTCCTGCTTTCGATCGGCATTGAGCAACAGCCTGACACTCCGACAGCAAAACATGCAATCGCTGTCGAATAATACGATTCCTCCTGAGTCGTTCCGTGCGTTCATGCGATTGCGATAAAATTCATGTTTTGAACCTGTGTTCGTAAAAATATTCTGGGCGACATTTTGTCTCCGGAATTCAAACAAATGAGGGAACGGATTGTTAGACTTGCGCGGATTTTTGAAAGTTGTTGCCGCTTTATTATCTTTGCAATAGTAAATATTGCACTGATAAACATAACTACTTAATTAGATGCTAAAAATGGAGGAAAGCAAGATTACGATTTCAGGAGGGAAACTTCAGGTTCCGGACAGTCCGGTTATTCCGTTTATAGAAGGCGATGGTACGGGTCCCGACATCTGGGCTGCTGCGGTAAGGGTATTGGATGCTGCAGTTGCCAAAGCTTACGGAGGGGTGCGTAAAATTCAGTGGATGGAAGTATTGGCCGGTGAGAAGGCCTTTAACCGTACTGGCAACTGGTTGCCTGAGGAGACGCTGGAAGCTTTCCGAGAATATAAAGTAGGAATAAAAGGTCCCCTTACCACCCCGGTAGGCGGAGGTATCCGTTCGCTGAATGTGGCATTACGGCAGATCCTCGACCTTTACGTTTGTCTTAGGCCGGTGCGCTGGTTTACGGGTGTACCTTCGCCGGTGAAGGATCCTTCTAAGGTTGATATGCACATTTTCAGGGAGAATACCGAAGATATTTATGCCGGCATAGAATTTATGAGTGGGACGCCGGAGGCTGAACAGATGAAGAACTTCCTTCAGCAGGAAATGGGTGTCAACAAGATCCGGTTCCCGGAATCCAGTTCTTTCGGCATAAAGCCTGTTTCGAAGGAGGGCACGGAGCGGCTCGTTCGTGCAGCACTTGAATATACCATCAGCCGCGGGCTGCCATCGCTTACGCTGGTGCATAAGGGCAATATCATGAAATTTACGGAAGGAGCCTTTAAACTTTGGGGTTATAATCTTGCCCGCAGGGAATTTCCCGATTACACCTTTACATGGGCCGAATACGACGAAATTGCAGCTGCTTCGGGCAAAGAGGCAGCCGATAAAGCACAGCAGGAAGCCATAGAGGCCGGGAAAGTAATAGTAAAAGATGTAATTGCAGATGCATTTCTGCAGCAGATTTTGCTTCGTCCCTCCGAATATTCGGTAATAGCTACCCTTAATCTGAACGGCGATTACATCTCCGATGCCCTGGCAGCCATAGTAGGCGGCATCGGAATTGCTCCGGGGGCCAACATCAATTATACGAGCGGCCACGCCATTTTTGAAGCAACCCACGGCACGGCTCCTAAATATGCCGGTCTCGATATGGTAAATCCGGGATCGGTTATCCTCTCAGGTGCAATGATGCTCGAATATATGGGATGGAATGAAGCTGCAGCCCTCATCTACAGAGGTATCGAAACAAGCATACTGTCGGGCAGGGTCACTTATGACTTTCATCGCCAGATGGAAAATGCAACTCGTTTAAAAACCAGCGAATTTGGTACCGAGATTGTGAATGCTATTAATAAAGCCTGAAACTTACAGCAAACAAATATTATCCTCAATCCTATGGCAAAAAGACTTAAAGATACCCTGTACGAAAAGATAATGGACTGGCGTCCTCGTACAGAGAAGTTAATGAAAGAATACGGTAATGTGGTAGTCGATAAGGTAACGATCGGTCAGATTATCGGCGGCATGCGCGGGATCAAATCCCTGGTTTCCGATATCTCATACCTCGACCCTTTGGAAGGAATCCGCTACCGTGGCTATACGCTTCCCGAAGTTTTTGAAAAGCTTCCGAAAGCCAAAGGAGGGGATATGCCTTTGGTTGAAGGCCTGTTTTACCTTCTTCTTACCGGCGACATGCCAACCGAGGAACAGGCAGCCGAAGTTGCCGATGAGTTTAACAAACGAAGGATACTGCCAAGGTACATTTACGAACTGATCGACGCCATGCCTTGTTGCAGCCATCCGATGACGGTTTTCTCAACCGCCATTCTGACCATGCACCGGGAGTCGTTTTTTGCCAAAAAGTACCATGCCGGAATCAACAAACTCGACTACTGGGATCCTACCTACGAAGATTCGCTGAATCTGCTGGCAAAACTTCCGGAAATCGCCACTTATACCTACGCGAAACTCTATCGCGACGGCAAACGAATACAGTCGAACCCCAACCTCGATTTCGGTGGTAATTTTGCCCATATGATGGGAATCGGTAAACCTTACGATGATGTATCCAGAATGCATTTTATCGTACATGCCGACCATGAGGCAGGTAACGTAAGTGCACATACCGGACACCTGGTAGCCAGCTCACTGTCGGATGTTTACCTGTCGATCTCAGCTATGGTCAACGGACTGGCAGGTCCCCTGCACGGCCTTGCAAACCAGGAAGTTCTGCGCTGGTTGCAGGATCTGATGGAAAAAATGAACGGAGAAGTGCCTTCAAAAGAAGAACTTAGCCAGTTTGTATGGAATACCCTGAATTCGGGACAGGTAATCCCCGGTTTCGGACATGCCGTTCTGCGAAAAACCGATCCGCGCTACAGCCTGCAGCGGGATTTCAGTCTTAAGTATATGCCGGAAGACCCACTGTTTAAGGTTGTCAATATGCTTTACGAGGTGGTTCCTCCCATTCTTCTGGAGCAGGGTAAGGCTAAAAATCCCTGGCCGAATGTGGATGCTCAGTCGGGTGTGATTCAGTGGCATTACGGTGTTAAGGAATACGATTTCTACACCGTACTTTTCGGAATCGGCCGTTCCATTGGTATCTGTGCCAACATTATCTGGGACCGCGCACTCGGTTATCCGCTTGAGCGGCCTAAGTCGCTAACTACAGCAATGCTTGAAGATATTGCTGCCGGTAAGGAACTGGATATTGAAGACTAAACGGCGCTTTGCCATTCAGGCATTTGCCTGAAGTAACAGTACGGATGCAGGCTGCGGTCTGCTTATATTTGGCCTGCTTCTCACTGAATACTGCTTTGCAGGTTTCATGGGAAGCAGGTCGTTTTTTGCATGCTAACTGCGTTAAACACTGTTTTTTCTGATTTAATCACCCTGGAAATGATAAAACAAAAAGAAATTATCCTGCCCCCGTTTTCCCGGGGATTTCATCTTATCACAGATCTGGTGGAGAGGGAGCTTGGTTCTCTTCCCGAAGCCGGCCTGCTGCACCTTTTCATCCGGCATACTTCAGCGGGGCTTTGCATCAACGAAAATGCTGACCCCTCGGTTCTCTCCGATTTTGAAACCATGTTCAACCGCCTTGTTCCGGAAGGGCTGTCCGTTTATACCCATACCGCCGAGGGCGAAGACGACATGCCGGCACACATCAAATCGGTGCTTGCTGGAGCCGGGGTGACCATACCCGTGACAAACAGCAGGCTTAACCTCGGAACCTGGCAGGGTATTTACCTTTGCGAATTCAGGAACAGGGGAGGAAGCCGGCGTATTGTAGCAACCATCTGTGCTTAGACGGAATAATTTGTTTTCCGCGAAAGCGGAGGGAATAGTGAAAGGGTTGAATGGAGAAAGCCTTAAAATCCCTTACTTCAGATTTTCGTAATACCAGCGAATGGCTTCTCGAAGTCCGCGTTCGAGACTGTATTCCGGATTATATCCCAGCAAGGCGGATGCTTTCGCAATCGAAGCCAGTGAGTGTCTGACATCGCCTGCCCGCCCGGGCCCGTAAACCGGTTTTATGCCGGCTGCGGGTAGTCCGAGCTCTGTGAGCATATCTGTCAGCAAACGAAAGAGCGTGTTAAGGGAAGTATTTTCTCCAAACGCCACATTGTACACCGTGTTCAGGGCTTCGGGGCTATTGGTCAGCAGAGCCAGTTCGTTTGCCTGAATTACATTGCTGATGTATGTAAAATCTCGCGATTGTTCTCCGTCGCCGTTGATTACAGGAGATTCGCCCCTGAGCAAAAGGCGTATGAATTTCGGGATAACGGCAGCATATGCCCCTTCGGGATCCTGACGTTTTCCAAATACATTGAAATACCTGAGGCCAATGGTTTCCATCCCGTAAAGGGAAGAAAAATTTTCGGCATACAGTTCGTTTACATACTTGGTAATAGCATATGGTGACAAGGGTTTCCCTATGATATGCTCCACCTTTGGCAGCCCGGGATGATCGCCGTATGTGGATGAACTGGCTGCATATACAAAACGTTTTACTCCTGCATCGCGCGAAGCAATGAGCATGTTTACAAAACCGCCGATGTTTACATTGCTGGTCGTTACCGGATCGTTGATGGAGCGGGGTACCGAACCAAGAGCAGCCTGATGCAGAACGTATTCAACATTTTCAACCGCTTTTCGGCAATCGTCGGGGTTTCGGATGTCGCCTCTCACAAATTCAAAGCCCGGATGAGCCATAAATTCATGGATATTCTCCATCTTTCCCGTACTCAGGTTATCGAGACATACTACACGATTGTTTTGAGAAAGCAAGCGTTCAATCAGGTTAGATCCGATAAAACCTGCCCCGCCGGTTACCAGTACGTTTGAAGATTCCAACTTGCGCATGTAATTTTTCTGTTTTAGCTGCCGGCAGAACTATTCTTTTCTTCCTGCTGTGAATGATGATAAAGGTTTGAGGATTTTATCAAAAACAAAGTATTGTATCAGCACAAAGTCTTGGTCGTTGTTGATCAGCGCATACATCCGGTCTCTGTCGAAAGTGACCTCGGATCCGTCGAAAACATCGATTTCCGGTTCGGGAAGCATTCGAGGGAAGGTTTTTACGTTTTGGGTAGTTCCGTCTTTGGCATAAAGGGTAATCACGTGCATAGGTACGGGACTGGTAATTGAATCCCTGCGTTGCGGTTCCATGTCGTTAAAAAGAGCTTCGAAACGAATGTTGCGGAATGCATTCACAAAGGCCATCAGCTGCAGGGTATCGTAACTGCTCAGGGTTCTTGAATCCGCGAGCCGGATCAGTTCAAGGTTGATATTTTCCTTATTTACGACTTTAAACGACTCTTCGGGACGGGCGGGATATTCCACTGTAATATAATCGATTTCGGGCAGCTTTTTATTGAAAACCGTATGTTCGCGCCAATCGTTTTCGAGTGTTGAGTAACGCGTTGAAACGTATCCCCTGAGTCCCGGAAGGTAGATGACCACCGGTGCCGATGCATTTTCCAGCAGCGCATAGGTACCGCTGTTGTCCATGGTGGGATCGCCAACGTAATAGGTTTTTGTGAGTTTTTCAACGGGAAACAGTTGAATGGAGCCAATCTTTATGCGATGGGTATTCTGATAAACTTCCACTTTAACCGATTTGGCTGACAGCAGGGTCAGCACATTGTTGTGAGCGGCTCTGGCAACCGGTTCGCGTACCGAGACATTGGCCAGTGTAAGCAGGAAGGTGTTGATGTTTTCAGGATGTGCCCTGAATTTCCCATTCATCAACCAGGTGCCGTCGTCTCCACGTTCCAGCAATATGGTACGATCGGACTTGTCGGCCATAAAGATTTTTGTGATGGCAGCGGTATCGGCAACGGCGAAATCACGGATTCCTGAATGCAAAGTGGTTTTTGAGCGGTTCAGGATTAGAAAAGCGGCAACAATAGCCAGCAGAAGGACGATAATAAGTGTAAGCCTGTTTTTTCGCATTGTAGGTATTTAGTTGTATTTTAAAGAAATATCCCTTGCGGGGATTTAATTTTATTTCGGTATTCGGTTAACGCGCATACCGGAATTTCCGGATCATAAACTGGATGAACCCGAGAAGAATGATCAGTAATACCGGGCCTGCCGTATTGATGATCTGCCAAAGGAGCAGGTTTTCGCGTGCTCTGGTAACATCCAGTGCCCGAAGTTTGAGTTCGCGCGATCGCACAGCCATCAGTCCGGTATCGTCGCACAGGTAATTAACGGCATTGAGCATCAGTTCGCGATTGCCAAAAGTTTGTCCGGTAAAACGGTCAAATCCAAGCGGGTACGGCCTGTAGGTTCCTGAGGTAAACTGTACCTGGTTTTTGATAAGGTCACCGTCGGAGAAAACGATCATACGGGTTTCCGGGCTATTGGCAGTGAATCCGATTTCAGGAGCTTTCACGATTTCGTCGGGGATGCGGTTGGTGAAAAGCGATTCAAACTTACCTTCCAGCAGCACGGCAACGGGCTGCGGGGCATGGGTGTAGTCGGCAGGATCGGGTTCGCGTCTGAGTATGTCGAGACTAATCATAACCGGGGTGTTTGCTACCCGGGTGTACCTGGAAGTCTTAAGAAGTACGGTTTTTCTCACGGATGGATTCCCTACCGTGTCGATGCTGCTGATGAATTCCGTGCGTACAGCATTCAGGTTATTGACAACCGGGTGATTAGAGGTTGAAGTCAGCACAGGGAAATAGTACCAGGGAAAAAATTCAAACTGAGGCTGATTTCCTATTTGTCCGGTATAAAGGGGTATTGGCAGGGAGTTGAGGTCCAATATCAGGTTGCTGTTGAGGCGAACTCCGTAGCGGAACAACTGGTCGTTAAGATTTACGTCATGGGTAATGCCCATGGTGCGATCCGCAGCCTGAACGCTGTCCATGCTTGCAAAAACCGGATCAATCAGCCAGAGTACGCGACCGCCGCGCATAATGTATTGATCGATGATGAACTTATCCTTCTCGCTGAAGACGGAGTCTGGTTTGGCAACGATGATTGCTTTGTATTTATTGACGATGGTATAGGTTCCGTCTTCGTTTTCCCTGCGCTCGGTAAGGGCATTTACTTTGCCGTCGAGTTTTACCCGTTCCACTTTGTAGTAATCGGAAAGGGCGGTGGAGATATCGGCTGTTTCAAGACGCGATAATTCGCCGTGGCCTTCTGTGAAAGCTATAGCAGGTTTGCTGGTTGTGCCCAATTTCCGGATGGCATTGGAGATGTTGTATTCCAGTGCCTGAATGGAGTTATTGATAATCAGATCGGGAGGGGCTCCCATTTGTTCGGCAAGCAGGTTTAGTGGCATCTCCCTGCCTTTATGTGAGACGATGGCTCCGGGGTATATCCGTTGCTGCTGCTGCCCTTGTTTGGTTCTTACATTCAGATCGGTGGGCAGTAGACCCTGCTGTTCGAGGCGGGAAAGGATTTCGTTTCGGGTTTTGGCATCCGGAGCTTCAGAGGGATTTATAAATTCGTACTGTATGTTGTCGTTGTATGCTCTGAACTCGTCGAGTAATTCACGGGTTGAGCGGCTCAGTTTCTTGAAACTGGCGGGGAACTCACCGTCGAGATAAACCCTGAAATAGAAAATATCGTCGGTTTCTCTCAGCAATTTTTTTGTGGAGGGCGAGAGCGAGTATCTTTTTTCCGTTGTCAGGTCGAAACGGGTAAATATAAAGGAACCGATAACATTCAAAAGAATAATGATAATAAGCCCCAGCGTTAGCTGAAGTATATTGTTGCGGCGTATATCTCTGTTCGTTGGTTTTGAAGTGCTCATACTGTGGCTGAAATTAGACATTATAATTTCCGGTTATCGGGGAGCGGCAGTTGTTTTTCCTGTTTTTCCCATTTCCTGCTCTCCAGAACCGTTTTTGTGAGAAGCAGGAAAATTACGATAAGGCTGAAAAAGTAGAGCACATCCCGGGTGTCGATCACCCCCCGGCTCATAGAGGTGTAGTGGGCTTCTATTCCGAGCGACATTATGAACAGGTCGGCTTTCCCGAAAAGGGAGAGAGAGGCAATAAACCCGAATCCTATGTATGCGAATCCGCTGATCAGCAGCGAAAGCATAAAAGCCACGATCTGGTTGTCGGTTATGGAAGAAATAAACAGACCGATGGCAACAAAACCCGAAGCCAGAAACAATAGTCCTATGTATGAACCCCATAGTCCGCCCATATCCATGTTGCCTTTTGGCAGCCCGAGCAGGTATACCGATGCAGCATAGGTAAGGGTGGGAAGAAGAGCAATTACAACCAGAGTAACCCCTGCCAGATATTTCGACATTATAATCTGAGTATCGGTCAGCGGTTTGGTAAGAAGGAGTTCGATGGTTCCTCCCTTTTTCTCATCGGCGAACGAACGCATCGTAATGGCCGGAATAAGGAACAGGAAAACATAGGGCGATAACATAAACAGGTTGTCGAGACTGGCAAAGCCATAGTCGATGATATTAAAACCCGAGGGAAAAACCCATAGGAACAGGCCGTTGATTATCAGAAATATCCCCACGGCAATGTAACCTATGAGTGAATTCAGAAAGGTAAAAATCTCTTTTTTATACAGGGTGTACATACAATTTGCTTAGGTAGCCTTTTGGGCTGGCTAAATTACTCAAAATTGCCATTTTGGCCGTGCGTTTTGGGATTTTTTGGCAAATGTGGATGTAGCTTTCGGTACTGTTTTGCCAACTGAAGGGTGTGAACTCAGCCCAAAAAGGGTCAGGGCTCAAAATCAATGACTACAATATCGTCGTATTTCAATCCGAGCAAACTGGCTGCATTCCCTTTGTTGATGGCTATTTCGAGGTATCCGGTAGTGCTGAAGAGTATGGCAATTTCACCGTCGGGGACATCGCTGTAGGCATCTCTAACCTGACCCTGTGAATGCGATTTGCCTTTGATAATAAGGTTGAACCTGCGTTTCATACCGGTTTCGAGAAAGAGCTTTTCCGGGATATTAAGGAAAACATTTTCGTAATTGTCGATGTAAATAACCCGGCCCCTGATGGTTCCTCCGCTTACCTGTGGCTGCATACTGATCAGTGCCTTCAGTTCCGTGCGAACATCGCCGAGCTCCTCGATTGGTTTCCCCTGCGACAGGTGTATGGCTGCTTTAACAAACCGGTTTCGTGTAGAGAAGATAAAATGTCCTGAATCCTGAGGAATGGTCAGTTCTACGATGGTATCGGGACGCTCATCGAAAAGCAGGGCAAAAATACCATTATCGGCACCTATGAAAAAGTGGTTCCTGTATTTCAGGGCAATGTGCGGAGTGCTTTCCGATTCTTCCGTGTTTATGCCGATTATGTGAACTGTGCCTTCGGGAAAATGCGACCAGGCATTTCGAAGTACGAACGATGCCTGTTTAAGACTGAAGGGTGGTATCTGATGCGAGATATCGACGATGGTAACATTGGGGTACCCACTCAGTAAGGCGCCTTTAACCGCGCCACAGTAATGATCTCTGGGCCCCCAGTCGGTGGTAAGTGTGATGATCCCTTTGTTTTTCGTCTCCTGCATAACAGCTTCTCGTATAACCCCGTCAGGCCGGTAAGTCTCAATCCCGATTCTGAAACACCATCAGCAGAATGCGATTCTGGTAGTCCTGCCCATGCGTATATCCTTCAATTTTATTCGCATGAATCGCTCCGCCTGTTGCCCGGTGTTAAATCCAATTCGGCAAATGTAGCTGAAAAATACAGCCTTTCTTCTGCAAATGCTTTTGCAAAATTACATTATTGTTCAGACAGGCAAAATGCAACGTTAATTTCATTTTTGCATCTGCATTTTGCAGCAGCCGGATTGTTTGGTATTTTTGCTTAAAACTGCCATGATAAAACACATAGTATTTTTCAAGCTTGCCTCTGATCCTCAGCAATATGAGGCTCAAATGCTGCTCGAGGAGGTAAAATACCAGCTGAGTCTTTTGCCTGCGTTGATTCCCGGTATTGAATCGTTTGACGTTCAAACGGGGACTCCGCTGGATGCGCGTTCGGCCGATCTGGTGTTGCTTAGTGAGTTCAGAACATGGAAAGATCTGCAGGCATACCAGCTGCATCCCGCACATCTTTCGTTTGTGGAATGGAATCGCTTAAGGTGTCCGAAACTGGCAGTTGCTGATTTTGAATTTTGAATAACCTGAAAATTGTTCCAAAATATTAAAGACCGGGGAAATGAAAAAAGTTATTCTTCTGTTTATTCCTCTTATTGCCCTATCTCTGACTTCCTGTAACCTTGATGGTGAGAATTATGTCCGCTATTATGACTTTGTCAGCATTCAGGAGACCAATGTGCCCGCCCATGCCGTATTGGGCGATACGGTTAGTATTTTTTCAAGGGCTGCGGCTCCCAACGGCTGCTGGTCGGAATTGCAGTTCCAGATGCTGGAGTACAACGATTCCGTTTTCCTGATCAGGGCTACCGGATTATACGAATCATACGAGGGTATTTGTCCTGAAATTCTGGTGACAAAGGATTCGATATTCGGGTTTATTCCCGACACCACCGGAACGTTCGTTTTTATTTCGCAATCGCCTTACCGTGCCGACAGGTTTGATACGCTTGTTGTTACCCTTCCTTTGCTCCCCTGAGTGATGCCTTAGGAATAAGATCTTTAAACACGAATTAAAGGCTTTGCGTTTTTTTCGTAATGCCCTTTATTCAAATACGGTTAAAAATCTCAGGTCTGGTCGGGCCTTGTTTGCTGCGTTTCCGATTGCGGTTTGGGCTGCCGGGCCGTTAATGCAAAGTCGCGACTCGATTTCAGCAGATTGAGTGAATAAAGCGTCAGGTTTTTAATTTCGGCCAGTACATTCAGATACAGTATGCTGTTTCGCGTTCCTGTTTCCGAATTCTTGATTCTCTTCACCTGCTTTTTGCGGGCATCTTCAATAATTCGCTGAATATTGACCTGACGTGTGACGATCATGTCAAAATCACTGAAATTCTTCTTTTGAATCATGCCGTTAATCTCATTAAACAGAAGGGAGATTTCTCCATTGAGCCTGGAGAGTTCTTCAATCTGAACCGGAATCATCGGCCTGTGGTTGTTTTCAACGTGTTCGAAGCTGGGAATGGTGATGTAAGAGATGCAATGATTGATTTCGCGCAGGTAATCGATGGCCTGCACGTAGAAGTGCCCCGATTCAACAGAGTCTTCACGCAGATGCGATAGGGTGTTATTAATCTGGTTTTTAAGACGTTTGGTCAGTACGTTAAGCTCATCCGATCCGCTTTTGGCATTTTTGAGTGTTTTCCTGTCTTCATCCATCAAACCCATTAATGTTTCATTGAATATCGAAAGGCTTTGTTCCATTACCTGCTGAATGGTAAGTGAGCATTTTTCGATGATGGTTTCAGTCGACATTTCCCCGTCGATGGTGTCGAGCAATTCGCTGGCCTGCCGTTCGCTGGTACGACGAAGGTGAATGCGGTGTGTGCGGTAGATCAGGAATCCGGCAAGAGCAACAAGGGCCAGGGTTGCGATGATGCCGCCGTGGAAGAGCAGAATTGCTGCCAGCAGGGCGATGGTAAATGCAGCCAGGGCAGTAAAAAACCAACCGCCAATAACCGATAAAACGCCGGTAATCCGGTATACGGCACTTTCGCGGCCCCAGGCCCGGTCAGACAGGGAAGTACCCATGGCAACCATAAAGGTTACATAGGTGGTGGAAAGCGGAAGCTTCAGAGAAGTTCCCAGAGCGATCAGCATACTGGCAACTACAAGGTTAACGCTTGCACGCATCATATCAAAGGCTGCTCCTTCGGGCATTTGTGCAACGGTAGTTTCATCGGGAGGATTAAACCTCTGCTCCAGCCAGTTGTTTACGCGGTCGGGCAAAAAGCGGTCGAATGCAGAAGAGATGGTCATTGCTCCCCTTACGAGGTTACGCGAAAGTATGGATGAGTTAAAACGTTCTGCCCCTTCCGTTTGCCGGCTAAGATCGACCGAAGTTTCAATTACGCTTCTTGCTTTTTTGGAGGTCCACAGCGTAATGGCCATAACAATACCTGCTATCAGCAGCATCCATGTTTCGGTCTTCACATCTTCGGCCAGTGCCGTCATCAGCAATGTGTTTGGATCGGCACCGGGCGTGGATGCAAAGATTTGGAACGCCTTGAGCCCTGCAAGTGGAACACCGATAAAGTTCACCAGGTCGTTGCCTGCAAATGCCATTGCCAGGGCAAAGGTTCCGAAAAGTACAATAACCTTCAGAATATTGAGTCTGAAAAGCATCATCATCACCTGAAGAAGAACGGTCCAGGCTATAAGACTTAGCATTAGTATCCGTCCGGTGTGGTTCTGAATGTAGTCAAGCGTTTCGGGTGTAATAAAGGAAGCACCCTTGGCACCTTTGATAAGAATGAAATAGGTGATGCCGGTGATGGCAATTCCTCCCCAGAGACTGCCGAAATAGCGTAAGTTGTATCGAATGTTGAATGTGAAAATAACCCTCGTAATGTACTGAACCAGCGCACCAATGCTGAAAGCGACGGCTACCGATACCAGGATACCCGTAATAATTGCCAGTGCCTTGCCGGAATTGATGTACTGACCGATATCCTGGATGGTTTGTTCGGATCCGGAGATTTTGATAATGGCGATGGCAACGGAAGCTCCCAGAAGTTCAAAAACAATGGATACGGTTGTGGAAGTCGGCAGTCCGAAAGTGTTGAAAACGTCGAGCAGTATAACGTCGGTAATCATTACCGCAAGGAAAATGATTATCACTTCGTTGAAACTGAACTGCCCCGGATAGAATAGTCCCTTTCGCGCAATTTCCATCAGTCCGCTCGAGAATGTTGCTCCTATAAGCACTCCGAGGCTGGCAACGATAAGTACGGTTCTGAAAGTGGCAGCTCTGGCTCCGACCGCCGAGTTCAGGAAGTTAACCGCGTCGTTGGCAACGCCTACCATCAGGTCGGAAGCTGCCAGAATAAACAATACGGCGACAAAAATTACGTAGATACTTTCCATAAAGCATGGATTAAATAGTTTGCAAAATTAAGTCGCTCAATACGTTTAATCCTGAGACTTATGTTAAGTTAATGTTAAATCGGCTGTTTACTGTCTGGTATTGCTTGCAATTGCCTGGTTGATGTTGATGATGTGATCGGCCAGTTTCTCACATTCGTTGAGCAGCTCGGCGTAGTAGGCAGCATTATTATAGCTGTATTCTCCGGCATCCAGTTTGGTCTTATTGGATGTTATCAGCTTGTCGCGAAGCTCGTTTATTTTAAGTTCCTGTTCGGTAGCTTTGACCAGGATTCCGGGGCGATAGTCTTTCGACAGGTTTTCATTCATAATTTCGAGGGCCTGGCTTACCAGTTCGAAAAGGGCAAACAGGTCGTCTCTCATTTCCTGGGTAAACCATGCCCTGGCTTCATTCTTTTTTCGGATGGTGCGTTCCATCTGAATGCACTGGTCAGCGATGCTTTCCAGGTCGTCGGTTATTTTGAGCATCGCCTGGATTCGCCGTGAATTTGCTTCGGTAAGGTCACTTTCGGCAATCCGGGTGATAAACTGGGTGATTTCCCTGTCCAGCTCATCGGCCTGTTCCTCGCATTTGTAGATTTTCTTCCGGATCTTTTCAAACTTTATTTCGCGCTTCTCGGTGAGGTATTCCGGTATCAGGCTGAACATGTAGGCGGTAAGCTTTCCGAAGTTATATATATGCTCGCGGGCCTGAAGTATATCTACTTCGTACATTGCCATAAAGCGCGATTTGAAATAACGCAGTCTGAAACTTTTTTTCTCGTTGCCTTTAACAGGCATAATAATCTCGAGCAACCGCCTGAAGGCCGGAATAAACCATACCAGTAGCAGGGTGTTGGCAAGATTAAATCCGGTATGGAAGATGGAAAGCCCGAGCGGACATACGCCCGATGCTCCCAGGGTGGAATTCACCGAAAGGGAATAAGCAGCATTGTAGGTTATTTTGGTGAGGAATCCGAAAAGAGCAAATGCCCATATTATTCCGGCCAGATTGAAGAGTGTATGGCCAAGTGCAAGCCGCCTGGCCGGTCGATTTGCTACGATGGCGGCCATATTTGCGGTAACGGTAGTTCCGAGGTTCTCGCCCAGAATCATGGCAACCGCCGATTCATAGCTGATGTACCCCTGGTGGCAGAGTACAAACGTCATTGCTACCGTGGCGCTCGACGACTGTATAAGAAGTGTCACCAGAAGTCCGGCACCGGCAAACAGCAGCAGCGATAACGGCCCCTGGTTACCAATTCCTGAAATCATGGAGAACAGGGGAGAGTCGGCACCAACACCCGGCATGGAACTCTTCATAAAATGTAGCCCGAGAAAGAGTATGGAAAAGCCGAGAATAAACTCGCCGAATGAGCGGCTTCGAACCCCCGGGAAGAAAATGAACGGCAAACTCAGACCAAGGAGGGGCAGCAGAATTAGATGAAATTCGAACCGGAAACCAAACAGAGTAATAAGCCAGGCAGTGACTGTGGTGCCGATATTGGCGCCCATCATAATACCCAGTGCCTGAGTAAGATTGAAAAGGCCTGCATTTACAAAACTTACCAGCATCACCGTAACGGCAGAAGATGACTGTATCAGTCCGGTAGCGATTAATCCGGCAATAATTGCTTTAAACCGGTTTGAAGCAATGTTGGAAAACATGGCTCTGAAACGGCCTCCTGAAATGCGCTGCAGGCTTTCACTCATCAGCTTCATCCCGAAAAGGAAAAGAGCCAGAGCACCTAAAATATTAAGAATACTCAGAAATAATTGAAAATTGCTCATGGTGTCGGAGATTTCAGTTCCGCCGGGCGGATTAGTGCAAATGTAAGCACATTAACCCTCATTTGGATAGTCGCTGAAGCGATTTCTTTAACGGACACTGGTTAAACAATGCTAAAAAAAATGGTGACACGTTTGTTAACTTGTTAACAATAACTTAACATTGCTCCTGCAATCGGGCTTCTTTTCAATCTAGTTTTGCGCGAATTTCAGTGATAAAAGCAAGCACGATTCACAATAAAATATCAACGATACACTATGAAGCTTGATAAAATTTTTCAGTTCCTAGTTCCACGCGATAAGAAGTTTTATCCAATGTTTTGCGAAGCCTCGGCTAACCTGGTAAATTGCTCGAAGGAGTTTCGTGAGCTGCTCAATTGCAGGGATGAGGAAGAACGGACCCGCCTGGTGAAAAAGGTGAAAAAACTTGAAAAAGAGGGAGACCGCATTACGCAGGCGATTTTTGAACAACTCAATTCGACTTTTATAACGCCTTTCGACCGGGAGGATGTGCACAAGCTTGCCAACCGCATCGACAACGTTGTCGACCTTCTTAACACCTGCGCCAAGCGCATTCAGCTCTACCGTCTAATGGATATTCCGCCCGTTTTTATGGAAATGGGAGAGCTGGTGGTAAAGGCATCGGATCACATCAACGAAATGACCCTCGGTCTCAACGATCTTCATTCCATAGGCAGGTTCAGGGATAATTGCATTGCCATAAGTGAACTCGAAAATGAGTCGGATGCACTGAACTACTCATTCCTTTCGGAGATTTTCGACAACGAAACCAATGCTATCAGTCTGATCAAAAAGAGGGATATCCTGAATTCGCTCGAGAAGGCCATGGATCGCTGCGAGGATGTGGCGGATGTGTTTCAGACTATCATTGTTAAACACGCCTGATAACCGTCCGAAATAACATTTATGGAGTTTATAGTCATTCTTTGTATCGTTATAGCACTGGGGTTCGATTTCCTTAACGGGATGAACGATGCGGCCAATTCCATCGCCACCATTGTTTCCACCAGGGTACTTACCCCGCGTCAGGCCGTGCTGTGGGCTGCCTTCTGGAATTTCGCTGCAGCCGGTGTACTGGGTCTGCATGTTGCAAATACCATCGGAAAGGGGATCATCGACTCATCCATTGTTAATGAGTACTTTATACTTGCTGCCCTGATCGGAGGCATCAGCTGGGTATATTTCTGCACCCATTTCGGACTGCCCATCAGCGTTTCGCATTCGCTCATTGGTGGTCTTCTTGGTCCTGCCATCGTTATTGGGGGTGTCAAATATATTATTGCCGACGGCATAATTAAAATTGCCTTGTTTATTGTCCTTTCACCGGTTATTGGG
>JALHHH010000107.1 GCA_022837485.1 Bacteroidales bacterium | reverse complement strand
AACTGAGCTAAGGAGGAGTATAACACTCTATTTCAAATTCCGCCGGCCCTCTGATTAATCCCGCAGTTGCGGGACTCTAACCAACTGAGCTAAGGAGGAATTTTCCCTTAATTGGGACTGCAAAATTAAATCATATTTTCTAATTTGCAAGAGACATGCTAAAATATTTCTGTAAAATAAAATAAACCATTAATATGGTCACTTATCCTTGGAATCGGGCTGATTGCCGGCCGCCTTTCTCCGGGATCCATTTACAACGCTACTATTTTTCCGGCTGCAACCAACTTGCCTCCTGTACTGATTCTGTAAAAATATAGTCCCGGATGCATGTTCTTGCGGGGAACCATGACTTTTGAGCCTGAATTCCCTGTTGTTTCACAGACCAGTTGAGCCTTTGTATTGTAAATGCTGATTATGACTTTGCCGGGAATGTTATCGAATTGTATTTCAAAATATTCTGAAAACGGATTGGGGAAGATTGTATAATTATTCCCCTCAGGCACAGGAGAATTGGAGGATGTTATCACACCCCCAGCCTTGTAAACCATTACACCGAACTGTGTACCAATCCATTTGTTCCCATTTTGGTCGATGGAAAGGGAGAGTACATTGCCGTATGGCAAGGGAGCATTTTCAGCATTGAATTCTTCCCATTCCTTTCCATCGAAATGAATCAATGAAAACAATCCGGTTTGCCATGGTGTACCATCAATGTCAAGAACTACCTCGCCTGTATACCTGTCCTTTGATATTCCCGGGTAAGGAAAATGCTCTGAATGCAGGAGATCAAACCTGTAAAACCCTAAGTTGCAGTCGGGGAACCATACTGAGCCGGATGAATCCACAGCAAATGAGTAGATGTTATTGAAGGGTATTTCCGAGTTGGAAGTGTTATAAACCAACCAGTCATTCCCTGTGTTAAGGAGGAGCCCCTGATTGGTTCCAATCCACGTGTTGCCATTTAAGTCTGTCTGTATCTGACTGATGTCAGCATCCGGAATAGGGGAGTTCTCAGGCGTGAATGTAGTCCATGAATTTCCGTCGAATCGGGCCAGACCTTCCTTGGCCACGTAATAATATTGACCGGTGTTGGGGTCAAAGTACGTTTCAACCCCTGAAAGATAATCTATCCAGATATTCCCGGCGGCATCTGCGCTCATAGCAGAGAGGCCCAGCGGAACCGATGGAGCATATAGTGTGGGAGGATCAGGTATCAAATGCCATATCCCGTTTTGATAATACCTGATTCCATCACGATTTTTGATATATAGCTTTCCGTCAGTGGAAATGGTCATTTTATAAGTGTTTGATCCGTAGTATGGAAGGTCAATCCAACTTCCCCAGTCAAAACCGACAAGCGCGCTGCCCGACAATTTAGGTTGTGAGGTGCCAATGTAAGTGGCATGGCCGGTTCCATTGACGATTTGCCTGACCTGACTATGGTGCAAACCTGAATTTGAAGGGTCAAAGACAGTCCATAAATCTCCCGTTTTCTTACCTACCATTCCAAGATTGGCACATCCATACCACAATTCATCAGAGGGGCCAATAAGGATAGGAGAAATATCAATATCGGGAATATCAGCGTTCAGTGTATCGAATTTAGTCCATTGTACTCCATCAAATTTCATTATCCCCCCCAGAATCTCCGGTGAAAAACCGTACGAAATGCAAGTGGTCCATATATTGTCCTGCGAATCGATATCAAATTTATAGTTGTTGATATTGGGTATGTTGGTGTTTGAATTGTCGAATAGGGTGAAGGTGTGGCCGTCAAATTTTTCTACTCCGTTTCCATGCAAGAGCCAAATATTCCCCTGACTGTCCTCATCAATATCAAAGATAGTATGACCGGAAATGTTCGAATTTTCTGTATTGTAAATGGTCCAGTTGGTTCCATCGAATGAAAACAGATCAAGAGAGGAGGTCATCCATACTTTATTTCCGGAACAGTACATGGCAAAGATGTAATTGCTTGGAATTCCTGAGTTTGAGGTTTGATAAACCATCCAGTTCACTCCGTCAAATTTTATCAGCCCTGTGTTGATACATGCAGTAGAAAGCCAGATATCGTTGTTGTTGCCAATCTCAACATTTGTGAGGGAGCAGCCATTCCCCGGTAAAGGGGAATTGTACTCATCGTAGATGATCCATTGATTGTCATCAAACCGAAGAAGGGTGCCTTTAATCCAGGTGGTAATCCATTTAATTCCGTTTCCGTCAACTGCCACATCAGAAATCCAGCTTTCCGGAAGCGGGGAGTTAATCCTGTTATAAAAGGCTTTACTTCCGTCGATTGTATTTAATTTCAACAATCCCGAGTTCAATCCAACCCATAGATTATCATTGTCCAGTGTCAGTGAATTGATTGAGTTGTCTTTTGCATAGTATTGCCAATCGGCTGTTTGAGGGTAAATGTGAGAGGATAGGCAAATTAATGAAAACACAATGAGGTTTCTCATAGGATTCTTTTTTACATGAGGTAGGCAATACATGGCGAAAACGACTCATTGCAAATGTGAGTATAATTTTTCTATATTACAATGGGGCAGAGGAATCAATAAAAGTACTTATGGACTAATGAAGCCTTGTTAATCCCGAAGATTGCACTTCAGGTGTTTCGAATAACCAACTATCAATGCGCTACAATCCACTTCCTGCTAAAAACCGGGGCGTTGTCGGATATAATCTGGATCAGGTACAATCCGTTTTCGTATTTGTCCGCATCCAACCTCAGCCTCCGGATGTCACCATTAAGAGGTATGCCTTCTATCAGCTGCCCCGTTATTCCCCTGATGTTCAATTCGGAGTTGTTGGAGATGAGTTTGGGAGGGATGATCACATCCGAGTATATGGATGCCGGATTGGGATGTATCTGAATCAGCTCGCCGGTGGCTGCTATCGACCGGGTTTTTGTCAGGACGCCCATGAATTTGTAGATTTCGTAGCTGCCGGTTTCACCTCCCGACAACCAGCCGGTTGTTTCATCGATGAAGTCCAGGGCGCCAGTGGATATCATATTGTGACCCAAAACCTGATAGGATTCAAACATATTGGCTGTGAAATAGACATTGGTCGAATTTTTCCAGGTGGAAACGACAAATCCCTCTTCAAATCCTTCTACATTGCTCATGTGCAGTATGATATGGCCAGGCATGAATGCAAGCGTGTCCCAGCTTACTCCCCCGTCACTTGTGATGGCAATGTCCCCATTGTTGGATTCCATGCTCCAGAATGCTCCTGTCAGCAAGGATGAAAAACAAACATTGAATGACTGACTTACCGTTGTTACCACTCGTGTTGCATCCCAATGCCGGCCCCTGTCTACAGATCTGAAGCATCGCCCTTTGGTTGTGGAGAACCATATCGAGTTTCCATAGGTACAATAACAGTTTGTCAATGCGTATTCCCCGTCTATGGGTTCAGGAATATTGACTGCTGGCAGTCTTTCCCAGGTGTTTCCACCGTCGCAGGTAAGCTGTATCTCGAAATAGCCATCCACCGGATCCCCGACTGCAACCCCGGTATCGGCAGTGAAAGGATGGTAAAAATTGGCAAAGCCGCCATCAAATTGCGTGGTGGTAAGGCATGACCAGTTGTCGCCGGCATCATCAGTCTTCCAGATGCTACCCCCTCCCACATTGAAATCGGAAAACACATAAAAACAGGTATTGGAATCCAGGGAGGCAGTGGATGTTATAAATGGTATACCAGGGACCGGAATGGAGTCAAAAATCCAGGACTCACCTCCATTATCAGTATGGACGGCCATCGAGTAGGGTATGCCGGACTCATGAATGGTGCCAATCCACACATGTTCCGGGTCGGCGATGGAGAAATAATAGGGCCAGTAACCCATGCCGGGATAGTTGAGCGGTTGGGCCACAAATTGAGCATAAGTCACAGAGACTGCACTCCAACAGATAAAGATGAACAGCTTTTTCATGGCCTTACTTTTTATTCCATCCAAAACCGGAATGGAACCAATGAAGTTAAGAAATATTTATGAAAAAAGCAATTCCTTGTTATAATAAACCTTAAGCAGTTTTAGTGCCTGCCTGGAAGACATCATTCCGGAAAAGACCAAAAGGCATTTTGAAGTTGCTGAACCATTTTTTACCGATGCTGAAACTTGCCAGCTGTACAGACTTATTTCATTTTTCTGCGGGAGTCAGTGGTGTTTAAAATTCCAGGTACTTTGCGCAGTATTTTTTTAAAATATTGTAAAACAGATTTTTAGAAATAAATTGCTTTCGGTTTATTCTCCGGCGAACATCCCAACTGCGTAAAAAAACGTAGTCAAAATACATTAATTTACACTTTTATGGCCGCATCACGTATTGTACCTTTACATTCC
>JALHHH010000034.1 GCA_022837485.1 Bacteroidales bacterium | reverse complement strand
CCCCAATTGATCTAATCCGACCCCCAACCATTCATGTAATGCACTGTCAAGCAAGACGATATCTTCCTTATGTAATAACGATTCATACGTAATATCTTCCGGCAGGAGTGCCTCGCTCATCAGTTTCAGTTGCATTTGGCCCATTTCGGTTAAATCGATTTCTCCAATGGTTTGTTCGGTAGATTCAACGGCTTCTGTTACCGTATTAAAAACGGGCTTGCCCAGATGAAACCTGCCGCCTTTGCCGGGCGTAACACCACCAACCACATTGGTGCCGTACTCAATCATTTGCGTAGCATGAAACGTACCTTCGGTGCCGGTGAAACCCTGCACGATAACTTTAGAATCTTTGTTGACCAGAATGCTCATAAAAAGGGAGTCTTTGGGTGTGTTATGTAAGAACTGAGGGTTAAAATGAAAAAATGGTAATTTTGTTCAATAACATTGGCAAAAAATGCTTAAATTCCATTTCCTAAAAAAAGGAATGGATAAATATACAAAAATCCGAAGCCATGAACCTGAGTTTTTTATCCGCAAAAGATACAATCTGCGCACTGTCGACTCCTCCGGGTGCGGGAGCCATAGCCATTATACGACTGTCGGGGCCGGAGGCCATCGATGCAGCCAGCCGGTATTTCAGGCCTCTCAGGAAAGGGCTCACAATGAAGGAAACCGAATCGCACACTGCTCATTTCGGCATGTTCAACTACAACGACGATGTGCTCGATGAGGTTCTGATAACCACTTTCCGGGCTCCGCATTCTTATACGGGGGAAGACGTGGTGGAAGTATCGTGTCATGGTTCCGTATACATCCAGCAGCGGATTATTGAGATATTTCTGAAGCACGGCATTCGGCTGGCCGAGCCGGGAGAGTTTACCCTCAGAGCATTTTTGAACGGGCGCTTCGACCTTTCCCAGGCGGAAGCGGTAGCCGATCTTATTGCGAGCAACTCCGAATCCTCACATAAACTTGCCATCAACCAGATGCGGGGAGGTTTTTCAGAAAAAATAAGAGAACTGAGAGCACGGCTGGTGGATTTTGCCTCTCTGATAGAACTGGAACTCGATTTTAGCGAAGAAGATGTGGAATTTGCCGACCGTACCGAGCTGACACGACTGCTGCAAACCATAAGTCAGGAAATAGAGCGCCTCACCTCCAGCTTTGCATTAGGTAACGTAATGAAGCATGGAATCCCGGTCGCCATTGCCGGCAAGCCAAATGTTGGAAAGTCAACCCTGCTGAATGCCCTGCTCAACGAAGAAAGAGCCATAGTTTCAGACATCCCGGGCACAACCAGGGATGCTATAGAAGATACTATCTCGATAAAAGGAGTAACCTTCCGGTTTATCGACACGGCCGGACTCCGGCACACCAGCGAACCCATTGAAACCATCGGCATCGAACGAACCTACGAAAAGATGAATCAGGCATCGGTGGTACTTTATGTTTTCGACATCACCACGACAACCGAGAAGGAAATCGACGAAGCCATTTCCGACATCCGGATCCAGCTCAACGATCCCGACAAGGAAATAATACCGGTAGCCAATAAAACCGATATGCTTACTGAGGCTCCGCATTCGTTTAAAAAGCTGGTGGAACTCGACACCCTGTTTGTATCGGCCAAGCGGAATGAAAACATCAATCTTATTACGGAGCGGCTGCTGAAGTCGGTACATTCGGGCGAAACCGGCGACCAGACCATTGTTTACAGTCTGCGCCATTACGAAGCCCTTACCCGGGCTGCCCTGAGCATTGAAAGCATTGAAAAGGGCTTGGCCTCCGAAATTCCTTCCGACCTCATCGCCATCGACATCCGTCAGGCGCTGCACCATCTTGGCAGCATAACCGGTGAGATTTCAACGGAGGAGCTGCTGGGAAATATCTTTGGCAAGTTCTGTATCGGCAAATAGAGTCCTTTCATATGCACTAAAACTCCTTTATCCTCCCGAAATCCGGAACGAAGTCATGGTGAGGGAGCCGCCTACGGCTTTGTCGTTGAAAAAGGTGATCTCTTCGTTTTTCTCCCTCAACGCCAGGGCATATAGAGCCGGAAGGAAGTGCTCGGGGGTTGGAATGGCGCGGTGGAAGGAAGCACCCTGCATTTCGTAGTTGATCAGAGATTCGTTGTCTCCGTCCTGGATAAACGTTTTCATACGCTCACTGGCTTCCAGCGCCCAGTCGAAGCCGAAGCCTGAAACATTTAATTTGTCCCAGGCAACCATTCGCAGATTATGCACCATGTTTCCGCTGCCGACAATCAGCACTCCCTTACGACGAAGAGATGCCAGCTCCCGGGCCAGGTCGAAGTGATAGCGGGGATTTTTACAATAGTCAAGACTCAGCTGAACAACCGGAACTTTTGCGTCCGGATAAAGATGCCTTAATACACTCCAGGCTCCGTGGTCGAGACCCCAGTGATCGTCCAGGCCGACAATTGCCGACTTTACCGCCGACCGCGTTTGTTCGGCCAAAACCGGACTTCCCGGCGCCGGATACTGTACTTCAAACAATTCCTTCGGGAAACCACCGAAATCGTGGATGGTTGGCGGCTGTTCCATGGCGGTAACAAACGTACCCTTCGTTTCCCAGTGTGCTGAAATGCATAAAATAGCCGACGGATCGGGCAGTTGAAGCGAGATGGAACGAAATCCTTCAACAAACTCGTTTTCCTCAATAGCATTCATCGGACTTCCATGCCCCAGAAACAACACGGGCATAAGATCCGTACTGCCGGGTAAATCTCCGATTTTATTCAAATCAACCGATTTCATGATTCCGATTTATTAATGTTGAATAATTGAGGCAATTATGCATTTGCAGCCGGGATTCAGAATTCCATAGGAACTTCCATCAGAAGAACTTCGGCTCCGTCGGATTTTGCGGCAACTGTAATCTTGTCGGTATCGTAGATTCCAATCCCATCGCGTGCGGTCAGCGCATGACCTTCAATGCTTACCTCTCCGCTCAACACAAAGGCGTACACTCCGTTTCCGTCCTTCTTTATTGTATAATCGAGGGTAATTCCGTTCTCCGGTTTTGCGAGATGAAACCAGGCGTCCTGATGAATCCATACTCCTGCATCGTCGGGATCGGGGGAAAGTATCTGCTGAAACCTGTTGATACGATCGGCAGGATTGAGGGTAATCTGATCGTAACGCGGGGTTACGTTCCGCTTATTCGGAAATACCCATATTTGCAGAAACTTCACCGGTTTACCGGAGTTTTTGTTGTATTCGCTGTGGGTAATACCGGCTCCGGCACTCATAACCTGTACGTCGCCGTGCCGGATAACAGCAACATTACCCATGCTGTCTTTGTGTTCCAGATCGCCTTCCAGGGGAATGGAAACAATCTCCATATTGTCGTGCGGATGCGTGCCGAAGCCCATACCGGCTTCCACAACATCATCGTTCAGCACGCGTAAGGCGCCGAAGTGGATGCGTTCGGGGTTGTAATAATTTGCAAAACTGAAGGTATGCCGGCTGTAAAGCCAGCCGTGGTCGGCCTCCCCGCGGGAAGCCGACGTATGTAAAACAATGCCGGGCATTTCGCAGTAATTATTTTTTTACAAACTGGAGTTCACCGGAAATCTTAACCTCTTCACTAACTAGAACGCCTCCGGTTTCGAGGGCTGCATTCCAGTTAAGTCCCCAGTCCTTGCGGTTTATGATGCCATTAAACGAAAATCCGGCTTTTTCATTACCCCAGGGATCTTTATTGATTCCGCCAAATTCAACGTCGAGAGAAACTTCATTGGATACGCCCTTCATTGTAAGAATACCGGTCAGTTTGTAATTATCGTCACCGGCTTTAACAAAGGTGCGGCTTTCGAAAGAAAGTTCGGCAAAGTTATCGGTATCAAAAAAATCGGCTGAACGCAGGTGTGCATCGCGCTGATCGTTATTGGTATTGATAGTGGCCGCATCAATGGTAGCAGTAATTTTTGCTTTTGTAAAATCTTCACCGTCGATTTCGGCATCGAATTTTGTAAACTCACCCTTTACGTTTGAGATCATAAGGTGTTTTACCTTGAACAATAATTCGCTGTGCGAAGGGTCGAGAACCCATTTCGATGTATTTTCCATGTTTGATTGGTTTTAGTTGTGATGAAAAAAAGATAAAAACGATGCTGCAAAGTTGCAGTCATTTCCTTGGACCGGGGTAACAGTTTTCGGAAAAACTGTTGCAGTTTCAGGAAAGGAGTTTTCGCATTTCTTCGCGAAATTCGGAAGGCGTTTGACCCGATTTATTTTTGAAAACTCTTGTAAAATAAGCCTTTTCGTTATAACCGAGTTCGAATCCGATTTCCGAAATAGTCTTATCCGTGCGCACCAGAAGGTTTTTTGCTTCTATCAGTTTTCTTGTTTCTATGATCTCTGATACGCTTTTTTGCATGATATTCTGGCAGATCAGATTCAGGTTGCGTGCCGACATAAAAAGTTTCTCGGCATAAAAATCCACTCCTTCGGGTCTGCGGTAGTTTTCCTCCAGGATTTTCAGGAAGTTTTTGAACGTGATGCTTTGTGTTTTACGAAATCCCGCATCGTCGTCGCCGTTTTTCCTGCGTTCAGCTTCAATCATCGCAAACAGGGCACTCAGCAGATGCTGAATCACCGAATAATCGGGCGACGGCTGTTTCACCTCATCGTCCATTAGTTTGCACAGCGTGGTCAAACGATTGAAACAGGCATCCTCACGCATTTCGATGTTGGCTTTGTCGTGATAATAGGAATAAAGCTGAAAGGTTGTATCGGGAATAAATTCGCTCCGGAAACGTATCACCCAGAATGAACAGCTTCCGTTAACCGCATACGGAACCACCCGGTGAACCTTCCCTTTGGTAATAAAAGTAACGAGAGGAGCTGTTAATGAACGTTCGATGAAATCGATGAAATGCTCGAGCCGGCCATCAACGCCGATTATAAGCTCTTCAAAATCATGATTATGAGGCTCATCGGGCATAGAGGAAATCTTCAAGGCATCGGTTTCGTCGATGCGGTAGATGGTAAATAGCTGATTCATTTGTGCGTTCAGGACTTAGGTTAAGTGATTGAAGCAGGAATCATGATCCTATTTTTAGTTTTGGCCAAAGCGTAAATAACGAAAATATTAACAATTGAAACGACAAAAAGATACGGGCCACAGACCGATTGTTGAACAAATCAAAAAACAAAAAACGGTCGTAGGTATAATGGTTGGACGGAGCTGATTGTTTACTTAAGGGATTACCTGCGTTTAAAAATTTTCGCTATGGTTTTGCCGATTTCATCTATTTTCTCCAGCGGTTCCAGCAACGAGGGATTGGTCAGGTCTATCTGCAGGGAGTCGGTGACTCCCACCTGCATGGGATACACCAGGATGTAGCTTGTTTCTTTAAAATACTTATTGAGATACGAAGGTATCCTGGTCATATTTTCATGGTAACTTGGTTTATCTTTCCGGCTCAGAATTATTATCAGATTATCGTCCTGCTGAATGTCTCTTGCCAGAATTAGAAAATCGTCCCATTCACTAAATTCCACAAAGTCGCCCTCAATCGGATGTTTCGATTTGATAGCACTTATAATTTTAATAGTTTCCTTATTGGCGTAGAATAGTAGTCTGGCGCCGGAATTCCGGGCAATATTCCATATTTTCAGTAACCAGAAAGGAAATCCGAGCTCCTTTTCAGCATTTTCAGGAACAATGATGATATGCCTTTTAATGGTATTAAACGGTTGAGCGGGTTTGTAAATGAGGGTTGTAGTATTGCATTTGGAAAGAATTCCTTCTGTAAGATGTCCCAGAAACGTATCGGATATTCCTTTCTTTACATGAAGTCCAAGGATCAGATCCGTGATTCGGTTTTCCCGTATTACACTGGTAATACCATTTACTATGCTGAGATCGTAACGCAGCAGTTCGTGCATTATATTATCGGTGGATGCAGCAGTAACGGCAGCTTTCCGTAGGATTTTTTTGGCATTTTTATCTGCAGCTCCATCAACCAGTGAATTATCCACAATACTAAGGGCAAACAGACCATCACGATTTTTCTTTGATTTAATGGTAACGCCCAGATTAACCAGCTCATCCGTAGTTTCGAAATTACTTATTGGAATGAGAATTTTTTCAAGCTGATCTTCATCCTCCATGGCCGAATCGGAGCTGTCGAGAAGTGCAATATTTTTAGCTCCCTTTTGCGCTACGAAAGAAGCGATGGTACAGGTAAACAGAATCATCAGTACTGTGCCGTTCAGGATACTATCGCTCAGCAATCGTATAGGTTCACCGGCTTCCGTTTCTCCGATGATAATATTGTATCCCACCAGAACGGCAGCCAGGGTAGCAGCTGCCTGAGCATTACTCAATCCGAAAATCAGCCGCCGTTCATCCACCGAAAAGCGGTAAGTTTTCTGCGTAAGCCATGCGGCGGTGAATTTTGCCGAAGTTGCAACAACAATCATGACAGCTGCTACACGAATTGTTTCAAAGTCTTTGAAAAATGCCCGATAATCAATCAGCATTCCTACACCAATCAGAAAGAACGGAATAAAGATAGCATTGCCAACAAACTCAACCCTGTTCATCAGTGGTGAAGTAGGGGGAATAAGCCTGTTAAGTGCAAGTCCGGCCAGAAATGCTCCGATAATGGCTTCTATACCGGCAATCTCGGCAAGTACAGCACCAAGAAATACCATTACCAGAACAAAAATATACTGCGAAACATTATCTTCATATCGTTTGAAAAACCAGCGGCCAATTAAGGGAAACAAAAGCATAATGATAAGTCCGAAAACGAGAATGGAGACCGATAGTTTGATCCAGAATTCCGAATTTACCTCGCCGGTTGTCATACCCACTATCACCGCCAGTACCAGCAGTGCCAGGGTATCGGTAATCATGGTTCCGCCAACTGTAATATTGACTGCCTTGTTTTTTACCACTCCCAGTTTGCTAATAATAGGGTAAACAATGAGCGTGTGGGAAGCAAACATACTTGCAAGCAGGATAGAAGTTGGCATTGTAAACTCAAGAATGTAGTAACCGGCCAGTATTCCCATCACCATTGGAATGGTAAAAGTGTATAAACCAAAGATTATACTTTTTCCGCTGTTCTTTTTAAAATCCGCAAGATCAATCTCCAGTCCGGCAAGAAACATAATATACAACAATCCGGCGGTTCCGGAAAGAATAATACTGCTGTCGCGCTCCATCAGATAAATGCCGTTTGGGCCGATTATTGCTCCGGCGATGATTAGTCCAAGAAGGTGCGGTATTTTAAACTTATTCAGAAGAATGGGCGCAAATAAGATAATTATGAGTATAAGCAGGAATTTCAGGACCGGATTGGTTAACGGCAAAGTTGAATCAAGTATACTCAGTAATACCATGTTATTGTCCTTAAGATGTTAGAAATCCTGCTCATCGTTTTGAAGTAGGTCAGCTAAATCATATACTGCTGCTTTCAGGTTCACGATTCTGAATTAACAAAATTACGCACAATTTGTCGCAAAACAAGTCCCGTCTCATACCATGCGTGGAAGAAGGAAAGTTGTCGAATTCCATTTCGCATTCTCCCGGGAAAGAAAAAGTAGTGGGACGTGCCGGATTCGAACCGGCGACCTTTTGCGTGTGAAGCAAACGCTCTGAACCTGCTGGGCTAACGTCCCCCAGAACAGTAAATTTACATCTGTTTCCTTAATAAATCGGTTAACCGCCAGGCTAAAAAAATTATTAAAATGATAAATGTTTCGCTTGCGCGGATGTTCATCGTGGCGTATCTTACTCCTTGAAATTTGATTAGAATCTGATCATGTGCAGGAGATTTATTTTAGGAAGCAGCCATACGGACATAGAGAAAAGGTTTGGCACACGCTCGTTACCGGCTTCTGAACCGCTTGTTCCTGTTGTTGTTACGGAAGGTGACCATTCCCTGATCATTACCAGCGAAAACCCCGATAGTTACACTCTGTCGCGTTTCGGTATGACTCCGGCCTGGGCCAGGCAGCCGATACAGCTGATAAATGCCCGGGCCGAGGGCGATAAAAATCCGGATAACGACCCGGCTTTCAGAGGCTCCAGGGCAATCTTCATGAAACCGGCATTTAAAAAATCTCTTTTCAACCGCCGCTGCCTGGTGATTGCCGATGCGTACCTCGATCGATTAGGTCATCCTTCGGCCCTGCCTTGTATATCTTAAAAACAAACGGCATCCGCTGGCTTTTGCCGGTTTATACGATCTGTGGACCGATCCGCTTACCCGTGAAGTGGTGCATTCGTTTGCCATAATAACCACTACTGCCAACAGCCTTATCCGGGGAATACCGGCGTATCGCATGCCGGTAATTCTTCCGTTCGGGAAAGAAACCCGCTGGCTGAAACCGGATCTGAGTCTGGCTGCTGTGCTGGAAATGCTCAACCCCTATCCTGCCGCTGAAATGAATGCCTATCCGGTAAGCCGCGAAACAGAAGGAAATGGACCGTTTTCACTGTCAATACTTAAAGCTTCAGGGCCTCCCCTTTCGGTTGAAAAGGAGTTGCCGGCAATAAAAACATCTTCGCACTACGCCCATAAGAAGAAACCATAGCATGACAGGCAACAGTTGTAGGTTTTATTAATGTATAAGGCCATAACATCAGATACTAATAATTATCAGCATTCGAAAGCCAGGGAAACAGGATTTCATCAAATTGCCCGAAAATCCTTCCGGAGATTTCTCTATTTTTACCGTCTGAATCTAGTTGAATTACCATGCCTAAAAGAGTTTCCGTCATCAAGTCTACCGGTGAGATGCAGGACTTCTCGGAAGAGAAGTTGTATCAGTCGCTGCAAAATTCCGGAGCATCGGAGGAGATGATTGAGTCTATTATCAGCGAAATCCGCAAAGACCTTTACGAGGGCATTCCAACCAGGAGGATTTATCAGAAAGCGTTCCGGCTGCTGCGCAGGCAGATGAATGCACTGGCCGCCAGGTACAGCCTGAAAAAAGCAATTATGGAACTTGGACCTACTGGATATCCTTTCGAGAATTTTGTTGGTAAACTGATGAGCCGTATGGGATATGAGGTTCAGGTCGGACAGATTGTAAAAGGCCGCTGCGTATCGCACGAGGTGGATGTGGTTGCCTGGAACGGCAGTCATAAAATTATGGTGGAATGCAAATACCATAATGCTCCCGGAAAAGTCAGCAGTGTTCAGGTTCCATTATACATTCAGTCCCGGTTTCTGGATGTAAAATCGAAATGGGAGGAAACGGAACGGAAGCACAAATATCAGTATGAAGGATGGGTGGTAACCAACACCCGGTTTTCAACGGATGCGGAGGATTATGGCCGCTGCGCCGGACTTCGTCTGATAGGCTGGGACTATCCCCGAAAGGGAAGCCTTAAGCAGCTTGTGCAACAGGCCGGAGTTTTCCCGGTAACGGCGATTACCAGTCTGAACACAAAACAAAAGCAACAACTGATTGAACGCGGAATTGTTTTATGCAGCGACGTACTGAGGGATCCTGCATCACTCAACTTTCTGCAGATGAAAGACAAAACCGCAGAAAAGACGGTTGCGGAGGCCAAAACACTGGTTGAACTGGCTACTGCCAACAGCAATGTCAGGTAAAACTGGCCGGGCTGCCAGAAGCTCTGCAAATACGGTTATTGTGGCAGAACAGTAAGAACCAGCAACGAAATTAAGTACTGAACCGGCGGATTTAATTAAAATAATGCAACAAATGTTAACCAGAAGCCTGTTTATTTGTTTAAAGGAAAACGATTAGATCAGGATGCCGGTTCCGGGATGCAGCAAATGGAAAAATAACTCCCCAGCTTGTTAAACAGCGGAAATCACGTAGGTTTGTAACTGCAGAAACTGCGTGTATCGATATTGCGTCTTGATTTCCGCAGTGCAGCAACCAACTTTAAATCATCCGGAAAGCGGGTATAAACCCGACGACCCAATTCATCGCAACAATTATTAAGATGCTAAACATCGCAGGAGAAAAGACCGCAATTACGTTCGGAGAAGCAAGGATAACCTATAATATGCTGAATGGCAAGATTAACCACTATGCCGGTATTTATCAATTAATGCCAGGCAGACATGCGGTAATATTCAGCGAAAACCGACCGGCATGGGTATATGCCTTTTATTCGGTATGGAAAAAAGGCGGAGTTGTAATTCCGGTTGATTACATGGCGACGGCCGCAGAAGTTGCTTATATACTGAGCGACAGTGAACCGGATGTTATCTTCTGTTCCCCTGTCACTTCCGAAACCATGCAAAAGGCCGTTGAGATTTCGGGTTGCAAAGCCAGGGTAATCCTTATCGACAGCGAAGAGCTTACAGAAACGGAGGCAGTTGCCGACCCCGGCATGCCGGTTGCCGACCCCGATGAAACGGCAGTAATCATCTACACCAGCGGCACAACCGGAAGCCCCAAAGGGGTTATGCTTTCGTACCGGAACATTCTCGTAAACGTGGATGCCGTAAGCAAGCACATTCCGATTTACAATTCCGAATCACGCGTACTTGTTTTGCTGCCTCTGCACCATATCTTCCCCCTTGTCGGGACAATGATAATACCGCTTTACCTTGGCGGGATGATGGCAATTAGCCCAAGCATGGCCTCAGAGGATATCATCCGAACTCTGAGCGTGAATCGGGTTACCATTCTCATCGGCGTTCCACGTTTATATGCTGCTATACGCAAAGGCATCGTTGATAAAATTAATAAGAGCTTTGTTGCCAGGGTGCTGTTTGCGCTGGCACGCAGGTTAAACTCAAAGAAATTTTCAAAGACCGTTTTTGGCACGGTTCACCGAAAATTCGGGGGAGCACTTGAAACCCTGGTTGCCGGCGGAGCAGCTCTTGACACGGAAGTTGGCAACGACTTCAAAACACTTGGTTTTGAAGTTCTTGAAGGCTATGGTATGACGGAAGCTGCACCTATGATCACCTTCACCCGTCCGGGCAGGGTCCGGATTGGTTCACCGGGCGAATGCGTTTCCGAAATGCAGATACAGATCAGCGACGGGGAAATTATTGCCAAAGGGCCAAACGTAATGAAAGGTTACTACAAGAGTCCGGAAGCCACGGCCGAGGTACTCAAAAACGGATGGCTCTATACCGGCGACCTGGGATATATCGACAAAGACGGCTTTTTGTACATTACAGGACGTAAAAAAGAGATCATTGTACTTTCGAACGGGAAAAATGTAAACCCGGTTGAGCTGGAAGACGAGCTGATTCAGTCGCCGCTGATCCGCGATTGCGGTGTTTTCTTCGAAAACGACCAGCTACAGGTTTTGGTTCTTCCGGAAGCTTCGGCTTTGCAGGAATTCCCCGGACGTGAGGCAGAAGACATTATACGCTGGGAGGTAATAGAGCCGTTTAACCGCAGAGTTTCAGCCTACAAGAAAATCATGCGTCTGCACATAACCGGCGAGGAATTGCCCCGCACCAGACTCGGGAAGTTACAGCACCACAAACTGGTTGCACTGGTGCAAAAGCAGCACATTGCCGAGGTCACCCAACCAGTTATCGACCATCCGGAGTACATCCTGATTGCCGAATACCTTGAAAAGGAAAAAGGGCAGCGTATTTTACCATCTTACCACCCGGAAATGGATCTCGGAATGGATTCCCTCGACAAGGTGGGATTTCAGGTCTGGCTGCAGCAAACGTTCGGTGTTGATATACCTCCCCAGAAAATGGCGGAATTTATCAATCTTGCCCAGCTGGCTGAATGGGTTGCCGACAATAAAAGTAAAATGGAAGAAGGCGATGTTAACTGGAACGACATCCTCAGAGAAAAACTTGATATGCCGCTTCCGTCTACCTGGCGCATCGGCAGTCTTGCATTCCGCTTGTCGCGTTATCTTTTTCACTCTTTTTTCAGATACAGTACTCAGGGAGTTGATAACATTCCCGACGGGCCCTGTATTATTGCACCAAATCACCAGAGTAGTTTCGACGGTCTTTTAGTGGCTTCGGCAATGAAAACAAAACAAATCCGGGCTACCTATTTCTATGCCAAGGAAGACCATTTCCGGCAGAAATTTCTGAAATACCTGGCTGCACGCAACAACATCATCATTGTAAACCTTAACCTTGACCTTAAACAGTCAATCCAGGCTCTGGCTGAAGTGCTGAGGCAGGGTAAAAAACTCATCATCTTCCCCGAAGGAACCCGGACCATAAACGGGGAACCGGGACATTTTAAGAAGACCTTTGCAATCCTGGCAACGGAGCTGAATGTTCCAATTGTGCCGGTAGTAATCGACGGAGCATACAAAGCACTTCCCAAAGGAAGTCACTTTCCGCGGCTGTGGACACGAATAAGCGTGGAATTCCTGAAACCTGTTTCCCCCGAAGGCCATTCTTACGAATCGCTTACCCAGGCAGTACGCGACAAGGTGCAGGACAGATTTATTGACAACCTTCGTGCTTTACATAACGAGGACCAGGATGAAGACCAGAGCTGAACGGATACTAAATTCTGCCTTCAGTTCTTAGAAAAGGAATTCTGAACCAGACTGGCAAATCCGAACGGTTCCATAAAATTACCACCAATTTTAAACGTAACGAAAGAGGCTGCCCCTTCACGGGACAGCCTCTTTTATTTTTGCGGGTTTCAACGCGGAATCAGTGCATAATTACTGTTTTAAACTGCAGCACTTTTCCGCTTCCCGACAACCGGAGCATATAATAACCTGCAGGGAGGTCTTCCACTGCCAGGGTCATGATATTATCGGCCTTTTCAGGGACGATAATCCTGCGTACCTCGCGGCCTGCTGCATTCAGAAGGGTAATTTCGCTTATACCTTCAAAGCCTGCGGCTGATTCAACCGTTATCAGGGACGTAACCGGATTGGGATATACCTGGTAAGCTATTCCGCCATCCTCCATGCCATCGGCAACTTTGGCCAGCCTGCGGTACCTGAGTGTAGCCGAGGTAGTATTGGTACCACATCCCGAAACGGTAGTTACCAGCTTCACCTGTCCAGTAAAAGTAGCCGTCCAGGTTATTTTGGCATCGTCGCCGCAGTTGTTGTTGTCGTATGCCAGAAATGCATCCGTTGCCTTATTGCGGAGGGTAAGTTCGGTGTCGAACGGCGCCACGGCACCATCGGCCGAACAGTAAGAAAATACATACGTGCTTCCGATTGTTACATTAAATGCGGTGTATTCACCTCCGTATATGTTCTTTTGCGATTTCCAGTTAGTACCCGGGGTAATAATATTCGACGGATACTGCACGCTGCTGTTGCAGCCGGGATCGGTGCTGGTAACGCTAATGGCAACTGCAGCCAGGTTGTTGTTTTCATTGCTTTCGGCAACCTGGTTATCGGCATCTGCTCTGAACAACAGATAGTAGCTTCCGGTTGCTGTTCCGGCAGGTATCGTTATTAAACTGCTGTATGAAAGATTTGCATTAACTGCAAGCGCACCAACCGGTTCCGTTGCCAGATAGGTGTCGCCCGTATTGTATTGATTATCGGAGGATAGATAATACTTCAGGTTTGAAGTACCTGCATTTGCATCCCCCTGATTTACAATGATAAAACTTGCTGTAACGGACTGACCTGAGGTAATCTCAACCGGAGTAAGGGTAGCGGATGTAATCAACAGGTCGGGAGCCGTGGTAACGGTCAGCACGCCGAGTGTGGTGTACGCCAGGTTATTGGCTTCGTTACCCTCGGTTACAGTTCCTGTTGCATCGGCTACAAACAGAATAAAGTAATTGCCTGCAGCGGTCGATGACGGAATGGTCAGGGTTTTCGTTACATCCGCTACCGCATTAGCAGCCAGGGAAGCAACGGTATACTGACCGAGCGTGACATCGCCCTGACTGTAGGCATTATCGGCAGAAAGATAAAAATTTAGCACGGAACTCCCGGCAGATGCACCGCCAATATTCTTAACCTGACAGGAAGCGCTGACAGCATCTCCGGCATAAACACTGCCGGGACTTACAGAAGGACTCTGAACGATCAGGTCGGCCTGGGGTTCAGGTTCCGACATCTGGAAGGAGAAAATACGGGTTTTCCGGGCAGCGGAGGGTCCAACATACTGATTGGTATACCAGAACGTGCGGTCGTCGACCGGATCGATGCTGATTCCCGAATAATCGCCCCAGCGGTTGTAAGCTGTCTGGGAATAGGCTCCCGTAACAACCGTTTGTTCGGCCAGATCGAGGGTTCCGTTACCGGCAGCATAGGCAGTAGACGATTGTCCTGTGTATCGTATTCCGGGATAGAGGGATGAGCTTGAGATGGAATATCCCAGTCCGATTTCATTCTGTCCGTTCAGTCGAATACTACCCATCCAACGCGAATGACCGTCGGGGGCATAGGTTCCCGTCTGCCTGAGCGACCAGGTCCCGCTAGTTTTTCTAAGCTCGTACCAGCGTATGCCTGCGTGATCGGTATTGTCAACGTCAACGGTATGGCAGCATACAATGGTCTGGTATGCACCGAAATTGCGGTACTGGGGGGCATTCATCACAACTTGCGGAATTGCATCGAGTTCGCGTGTGGTGGCTGGCTGTTTTATATTGTCCCAGTTAGCTCCGAAATTGCTGTCGAAAGCGGGAACATTGAGCTGCTGAACCCTCGAAAACGTACTGTTAGCAGGAGATGTCCAGTTGACGGCCAACTCATAAATCCACAACTGATCCGATCCCCCGGCTATGGCATCGTCGTTAATGGTAATAAACAGTCCGGGACTGCCGGAAGGCGCGAACGGTCCATCGCTGTCGACCGGCGGAACACACATAAACCCGTCAATGGTAGTCGGCCTCCAGGGATTATCAAATCCGACCATCCTTGCTGTTTGTCCATTTAGCATTTGATTGCGTTCTACAACGTAAATATCCTTTTTACCTGTAGATGCGGTATTGGTACCCATATAGTAACCATCAGGCCAGATGCCGATTTTTTCGTAATCGGGCATATCGTCCACATCAAAGGAATACCGGTGCCAGCTGCCCGTGGGATCATTTGTCTGTGATACGGCAAAAAGCATGTAATCGTTTCTGCCACATATGGAAAATTCCACCACCAGCCAGCGGTCGGCCTGATCGTCGTAAAGAACAATGGGATCTCCGTCGTTACAGGTGGCACCGGTAACTCCGCTGAAAAGCGTATTCAGGTTTGCTGGTCCGGCTACCAATTGTCCGGTTTTAGAATAAATGGCATAAACGGTATTGATGGTTTGCATGTAGTGGTTCGGACCTACGGCTCCGTTTGCATCCGGTGGATAATACGGCGACGTCTGACCATCAAACGAAGTAATTGGTGCCCGGGGTGGCATCGTTTCACCCATGCGTTTCTGCCAGGCAGGATCATCGCCTTTTGGCTGAGCAGTTGCTGCAAACGGATAGAGCCTTTCCCTGATTTTTTCGTTGCGGGGCTTCATGGCATCCGCTTCAAGCTTTTCATATTCATCGGCCGTCATTGCCGGAATATCGCGCAAGGGCGCCGACAATCCGTGGTACGTCCCCGTCCCGACGTAATCGGGTGAAATCACATCTTCCTGTGCATAAGCACCGATTGCTCCAAGAAACAGAAATCCCGGAAACAGCATAAAGATTTTTTTCATTTGAAAAAATTTGGTTTAACTTTTAAGACCCTGTGTGGATTACACCTTAAAGTTACAACTGCCTGAGGCGAAATTGTTCTCTGTGATTCAAATATTTTCCAACTTTATTATTCTGCTAAAATTATTGACGATCCGATGTATACAAAGCCAATAAACATCAAATCTGCAAACCGGACGATGGTTTGCTTTCCTATTCTGCATATCCCGCAAACGGATTGAGTGCGCAAACCACAGGAGCCTGGAAAAAGGACATGCCGTTCTATATGGAAAAAATATTATGCGAATGAATTTCTGCCGCTACGTTTAGCTTATTACTGTAATAACTGAAATGGTTTTATGTTTCGCATCGGCCTAAATTTGTACCTTTGCATCACCCAAAATCCAGTATCATGTCCATTGCAAACAGCCCGCTTCCCCTGCCTCGGTTTTCCGACATCATCAATGCCCAGTCGCGTTTACGCGATGTTGTAAAGCAAACTCCGCTCGAGCGCAGCAAGTCGTTTTCGGCTATGGCGGATGCCGAAGTATACCTGAAACTGGAGAACTTTCAGACCACCGGATCGTTCAAGGTCAGGGGGGCGTATTACAAAATCAGCAACCTGAGCGAAGAGGAAGCATCGCGCGGTGTTCTGTGTGCTTCCGCAGGAAACCATGCACAGGGAGTAGCCTATGCCGCAACAAAACTTGGGGTAAAAAGTACAGTATTTATGCCGGTATTTGCACCGCCCCTGAAAGTAATAGCCACCCGCAGCTACGGAGCCGAAGTAATTCTTACCGGTGAAACGTTTGATGACGCCTTTAATGCAGCCCTTGAATTCCAGGAGAAGACGGGAGCCACTTTCGTTCATCCGTTCAACGACCCTTACATCATCGCCGGGCAGGGAACGGTAGGACTGGAGATATTTGAACAACTCCGGAATGTTGACGAGGTGTTTGTACCTATAGGCGGAGGCGGACTCATCGCCGGGATTGCCATTGCGCTCAAGCAGCTCAATCCCTCCATCCGCATTATCGGAGTGGAAGCCGACGGTGCACAATCCATGAAAGTCTCGATTGAAAAAGGCGGCCCCACGGCTCTGACTTCGGTAAATACGATTGCCGACGGAATTGCTGTAAAATCTCCGGGCAACCTTACGTATGAGGCTGCCAGCAGTCTGGTGGATGAATTTGTGGTGGTAAACGATGCCGAAATGGCGCGAACGGCTTACCTTCTGCTGCAACGGGCCAAAATCCTGACCGAGCCCTCGGGTGTTGCAGCCATGGCTGCCATACTTTTCCGTAAAACGGATGTTAAAGGCCGAAAGGTAATCCCGGTTATCAGCGGAGGCAACATCAACATGAGCATTCTGGAACAGATTCTCGATAAGGGAGTTATGGACGAGGGACTAAGAGCCCGGATTCAGGTACTTATCCCGGATCAGGCGGGGATGCTGAAGTCGATCATTTCAATCCTTGAGCGGATGAAAGCCAATATCCACGACATAGAGCACGAACGCTCAACCACTTCCGTGCCGGTCGGATACGTTCAGGTTACCATCACATTTAACCTTCAGGATACTACCCAGTTGCCAACCATACTTACCGAACTCGACAAAAAAGGGATGCAGTATCAGGTACTCAGGTAAGATTTCTTGAAAACTTTCGTTCACAGGCCGGGGTCTGAACAAGCCCTGCATTTGATATACCGCCGATGAAAACCATAGGACTGCTTTCCGACACCCACGGCCACATCCCTGAAAAGGCCTTCAGTTTTTTGAATGCCTGCGATGAAATATGGCATGCGGGCGACATTGGCAATCTGGAAACTGCCAAAACCCTGGCCTCGCTGAAACCATTCCGGGCCGTCTACGGAAACATTGACGGCTACGACATCCGCTCGTTTTATCCATTATACCAGGATATTATGTGTGAAAATGTGCGGGTGCTGATGATGCACATCGGGGGATATCCCGGAAAATATACTACAGAAGCCCGTAAACTAATCTACGAATTAAAACCCGGACTTTTCATCTCAGGTCATTCGCATATATTAAAGGTGGTAAACGATCCGAAAAACGGATTACTTCATATTAATCCCGGTGCAGCAGGAATCTCGGGTCTGCATACCGTATCCACCCTTGTGCGGTTTGTGATCGGCGGCAAGGACATAAGTGACCTGGAAATTCTGGAAATCCCGCGGAAACTTACGGTCTGAGTCTGTCTGCCGAACGCACCATCGCTTCGTCTTTACGGATTCCCCTGTATGCCAGAACTGCTAGAACGAGTCCGGCCAGCATCAGGTAAATGGCAGGATGGTTGAATTCGGTTTCGATACCGGTGAGCGCAGAAAGCATCCCTCCTACCTGAAAAAATACCAGCGCGATATCCACAAGGATGAGTCCTACCAGAAAACGCACCAGCTTCAGCTGTGCCGGGCGGTTTTTGTAAAGAAATATACTCAGTAAGGAAAGCAGCACTGCGCCGGCGGTTACAATCTGCAATCCCAGCAGCAGGCTTTTACCGGCCTCCACAGCCGGGCTGGAACTGTCGCGCAAGCCGCTGATATAAACCTCCAGATAGATCTGAATGTTATCTATGTAGGTGAGAAGGGGAAAGAAAAAAGCCAGAACGAGAACCGTTGCGCAAAGAGCCAGGTAAAGGGATTGAATACGTTGAATCATGGTGATGATCTTTTGTGCAAAGATACGCCTTCCATTGATTTTGAAAACCCCGGTCCGTAAAATACTTTAGCCGTTAAATTGCCATACCTTTGCCCAGCACTTACGATAACCGGCATAATTTAATCCATGAACCGGATCAACGCACGTGCATCTTTTATCAAGCACTGGTATAAAACAATAATGAAACACATCCGGAACATTATCTGGGACTTCAACGGAACCCTGCTCGACGACCTGGACCTTTGCCTTGAAATCATCAATGTACTGCTGGAGAGGCGAGGCATTAAACCGCTTTCGCGGGAAAGGTATCTGGAAATTTTTACCTTCCCCGTTAGAGATTATTACCTTGCAGCAGGTATGAACTTCAGAAGCGAGCCATTCGAAGCGGTTGCAAAGGAATACATGGACATCTACCTCTCAAGGGTTTGCAGCATTCCCCTTCATGCAGGAACTGCCGGCATTCTGAATCGGTTCCGCGAAAACGGTTTTGAGCAAATCATACTGTCGTCCATGGAGCAGGAAGAATTGCTGCGTGTGGTGCACTGCAACGGCATCGAAGAATATTTCAGGCAAATTTTCGGCATCAGCAACCACCTCGGTGGAGGTAAGCTGGAGCTTACGCAGACGGTGATGCAGGTTACAGGCTTCGACCCCGCAACTACCTGCCTGATCGGCGACACCCTTCACGACATGGAAGTAGCAAGAAAAGCCGGAATACGTTGCATACTGATTGCCAACGGGCACCAATCGGAAAAGCGGCTGGCAGAAACGGGACTTCCAGTGGCAGGCGATATACGAGAACTGCCCTCGCTTTTCGGACTTTAACACTTACATACTAACAAGCCGTAACGGGCCGTTATTCCATCCTGTAAAGGTATGAATAAAGACCCGGCTGAGCTGAATTTGGCCATTTTCCTTACCTTTGGCACACAAGCATGCTTTATGAGCGAACCGAAAAATATTCATCTGCTCTACATTTCGCGCTGGTATCCCACGGCTGCCGATCCCATGTTGGGACTGTTTGTGAGGAAACATGCACTGGCAGCTGCAGAAGCCGGCTACATTGTTACCACAGCATATGCAACACCCCGTACAGGCGAAACTGCAAACCAGGGATCCGGATACGAAATTCTCCATGAAGGCCGGCTGACCGAAGTAATCTTCGGCTACAACAACCGGGGCATCTTCCGGGGATTAAGGCAGGCAGCAGCCTGGATAAAAGCCATCCGTAAAGCCGCGGAGATAAACGGTAAACCGCAGCTGATTCATGCACACATACTTACCCGGGCAGGACTGCTTGCCCTTTTTGCTTCCTGCATTTGGCGCATCCCTTATCTTGTTACCGAGCACTGGTCGCGCTATTACCCTGAAAACCTGCAATTCAAAGGCTTTTTTCTAAAAAAGGCCACACAATGCGTGATCCGGCATGCTGCCGCCGTAACGGTAGTATCGAAGCGACTGGAGAATGCGATGCATGCACGGGGACTAAAATTTACTTCCAGTCCTGTTGGCAATGTTGTGGACACTGCACTTTTTCATCCCGAAGGGCGCACACTGACTGCCACTCCCCGCATACTGAACGTAAGCTGTTTTGAAGAAAAATCGAAAAACCTGAGGCTGCTGATCGATGCATTCACAATGATTCACAAGCAGTTCCCGGAAGCCCGGCTGATTCTCACCGGAGAGGGATCTGACAGGGATTCAACAGAGAAGTATGCCGCAGAAAAGAATCTGCCGGCCGTTGCCGTCCAATTTACCGGAATGCTTACCGGACAAAGCCTGGCATGGGAAATGAAACAAGCTACCTGTCTGGCAATAAGCAGCAATTACGAAACCTTTGGCATAGTCGCCTATGAAGCCATGGCTTGCGGAGTACCGGTAGTAACTACCGATGTTGCCGATCTGAAGGATTTTATCGGGGAACGTTACGGACGTATCGTTCCGGATGGCGATGTAAAGGCTATGGCCGAAGCTCTTGCAGAAGTAATTGAAAAACGGGAAGAATTTCCGGTCAGCGAAATGGCTGAAGCGGTGGCTCAGGCATACGGCAGTCGTGCAGTTACCGGGCAATTGAATTCTTTATACCAGGTAATTTTAAGAAAGCGATGACAGAAACCGGTAAACGTAAAATCCTGAGATTTGCCTTGATGTGCAGGGAAACCGGCATGCAGGAATGGCAGGCCAGGGCTGTAGAACGTTTGCTGTCGGAAGGCATTGCCGAACCGGTTCTTGTGATCGTACCCGCCCAGAATCCTGAAGAGAAAAAGACTTCATTTACATCAAAACTCGCATCCTATCCTTGGAAAAAAATCCTGTTTAAAAAGTATTACCAGTATTTTTTCAAACCGGAGGATTTTCGGATAACAAATCATCCTCAAGGACTTGAAAAAGTGCCCGTACTCAGATGCCGGACGTCCCGCAAAGGAAAATACAGCGAGTACTTTAGCAACGAAGATCTGGAGTCGATCCGGTCCTATACCCCGGATTTCATATTAAAATTTGCCTTCGGGATAATCCGCGGGCCTGTGCTTACGGCAGCTCCTTACGGAGTATGGTCGTTTCATCACGGCGATGAGCTGAAATACAGGGGTGTCCCCCCTGCTTTCAGGGAGATACTGCATCACGATCCGGTTACGGCTTCCATACTGCAGAGGCTCACCGAAACGCTCGACGGAGGCATTGTTCTCCGTAAAGGGCATTTCTCCACGATTGGTCATTCATGGAAAGCCAACCTTACACAGGCCATCCGTTTATCGGAAAACTGGCCGGCAGATGTGTGCCGTGAAATAGCCCTACAGCATACCTTTCCGTCGCAGGCTGAACCGGCAACGCCAATGACCGGCATTTACACAGAACCTGAAAATACCACCATGCTTCAGTTTCTGCTGCAGTTGCTGGCAAACAAACTGAAATTCCATTTCCGTGACCTGCTTGAAGCTGAAAAATGGACTACAGGAGTTTTACGGGCACGAACCGCTGAGATTATCGGCAATATAGATTTCTCCATTGACCCGGATGCTGTCGACTGGATTGGAGCAGAAGGCAAAAACCGCTACTTTGCGGATGGCTTTGCGCTGCGCGACGATCAGCAACTCCTGCTGCTGTTTGAGGATTACTCCTATCAACGGGGCAAGGGCATTATATCGGCATGCAGATACAGCGTTCGCGACGGGGTAGCCGGAGAAATTAACTGTGCGCTGGAAGAACCATGGCACCTCTCCTACCCTTTTATATTCGTTCACGAAAACGAAACTTACTGCATCCCTGAAGCCAAGGATCACGGATCGATTGAGCTGTATCGCCTCGACAAGCCGGAGATGAAGCTGAAACACGTGCGCACGCTGATCCGGGGTGTAGCGGCAGCCGACCCGACACTGGTAATGCACAACAACGACTTCTATCTGTTTTTCACCCCGGCCCATGCTACCAACGTGGAATTGCACATCTGGCATTCCGAAACCCTGGAAGGACCGTATGTTCCGCACCAGCTTAATCCGGTAAAGGCAGACGTGGCCAATGCCCGTCCGGCAGGACCATTTTTCCGTCTCGACAACAAACTTTACCGCCCGGCCCAGGATTGCTCTCATACATACGGAGGCCGGGTAATCATTAATGAAGTCAATATTCTCACCGGCAATGCCTTCCTGGAAACTCCGGTAGGAATGGTTGAGCCACCCGCCGGCTTTTCGGGATTGCACACGATCTCATTCGCTGGCGATTTTCTGTATTTTGATTCTAAGAAAATGGTGTTTTCTCCGGCCGGATTCCTCCAACGGCTGTTGCAGAAAATTGGCAGAACCAAGCGCAACGATCAAACTAAATCGTATGGATTTCAGCCCGGTCACTCGGAGCTGAGGGCATGGGAACCATATCGCTGCTTATTCTTGGAGTCAGTATACTGCAAATGATCAGCGCTTTGATGGGTGGAAGCGCACTCGTATACCAGGTACCACGGCATCCGCTGATCCAGCTGATGGCTCCATCGTGGGTATGGGCAACGATTGTTTCGGTGGCAGGCAGTCTGCTGCTCAAAGCATTGGGACTTATTCCGGCAGAGCTGACCGCAGCCCTGGCTGCAATTTCGATACTTCAGGCATTATTCGCCATTAATCAGAACGTACAGCTCGGGCGCGAGCGTGTGATGGCCTACAACCTGGCCGCAGTTATTCAGTCGGCCGTAATGTTTGGCACCTTGTTGCTTTTCTATTTTGCTGCCGGATGGAAAGAGGTTGGGGCTTATGTTGCGGCTATGATGGTATCGCTTGGGCTGGCAGTTCCATTAAGCTTCAGCGGGCACATGCGTGAACTTTTCCGCGGCCCGGCATGGAAAGCTTCGGTGGTGCGCGAAACGCTGAAATTCGGAGGCTACATACAAACGGCCAGTTTTATGCAGCTTTTCAACTACAGGCTGGGGTATTATATCATTGAAAAATACTTTGACCGCGCTACGTTGGGTGTATTTTCCATCGGCGTTCAGATTGCGGAGAGCGTATGGATTATTTCAAAAAGCATCGCACTGGTTCAATATTCCCGGATTTCCAATGCTCCGGATACGGAATACAGCCGCCGCATCACCATCGATTTCATAAAATTCACTGGTATTTTTACTGCGTTGACGACGTCTGTACTGCTGCTATTGCCGCCTGCATTTTTCGAACTGGTTTTCAGATCCGGTTTCAGCCGCACCGGCGATGTAGTACTGAGTCTGGCACCCGGAATTGTTGCCGTTGCCGTTTCACTGATGTTCAGCCATTATTTTTCGGGCAGCGGAAAACCCTGGCACAACACTATTTCTTCAGCCATTGGACTGGCATTTACGGTTGTCCTTGGCTTCTCCCTGATCCCGGCTTATGGACTGACGGGGGCAGGCATAACGGCATCGGCAGCATATCTGGCCGGTACAATCTATCAGATGGTTGCATTTAGTCGCCTAACGAACACCCGCTTGCGCGAGTACATCCCCGGAAGAAGGGATGCAGGCAGGATCAAATCCATGGCTCTTTCAATTATATGTGAAAAGCAGTTCTGAGGTACTGCATAGATACGGAAGGGTATCGGACCGGGCGATTTATGGGGGTACCTTCTGTCTGACGAATGCGAATTGCCATTCGAGAAACAATTTTTGGCCTTTAATCCTTACTTTTACACAAAAAAAGTACGATGCTCCTTTACCGGGCTTTCTTCATTCTGACGACAACTGCCTTTTTGTTCACCGCTTTGCCCCTGAAATCACAGGATACAATATGGGGGAATGCCGGTATTCATTGTGTTTCGGACGATGAACAGAGGTTGTATGAACTGATCTCGGAATACCGGAGGGTAAATAATCTTCCCGGGCTTACCCTGAGCAAATCGCTCTGTTACGTAGCCAGGGTGCACATGATGGATTTATCGATGAACCGGCCCGATTTCGGCGGATGCAACCCCCACAGCTGGTCGTCGCGCGGACCTTGGAAACCATGCTGTTACGCCCGTGATGAAAAGAGAATTGCCTGTATGACAAACAAACCCAGAGAGCTTACGCCATACAAGTCGCCGGCCTGGGAAATCGTTTACGAAGCCGGAGAACCCGCCGGGGCTGAAGACGCCTTCGATCTGTGGACAAACATAAGCATTACGAAGGAGTACTTTTTAAACACCGGGAAGTGGACCAGGCCATGGAAAACAATAGGTATAGGTATTTATGGAGATTATGCCTGCGTGTGGTTCGGAGAAAGCGACGATCCGGAAGGAACAGCACGCCCGTGCAGCGAACCGGCCGAAGCCGTTCCGGCGGCTGCAGATGCCCCTTCAGCCTCCGGCATACCGCAGTTTTTTATCATCACAGGCTCTCTTAATACCCTTGAAAAAGCCAACTCCGAAGTTGCCCGGCTGAGAAGCGCAGGATACAGCGATGCCAGGCTGCTGCTGTCGGGATCCAATTTCCGGATAGCCATTGCCTCCTACCCTTCCGAACCGGAAGCACAGAAACAATTACCTGCCATACAGCAAAAATTTCCCGGAGCCTGGGTACTCAAACCCGAATCACCCTGATTCAGCCAAAATTCCGACATCCCACATCATACCCAATTCGATTTCCGGAACAGCAACAGCATCCCGGACAATATCAGAATGCCCTGAAAGTGAATAAAAAAGCCTGAAAAAATCCTTTTCAGATGCTAATCGGGGAACATATCAACAAAACGCTTAAACTTTCAACACCCCCCTGCCATTTTCTTTGGTTTACTTTATCTTTGCAGCCTATGGAAGAATTGGAATATACTCAGAGTACACCTGGTCAGTACTCCGACGATACGGTAATTACACTCGACTGGAAGGAACACATACGGCTTCGGCCCGGAATGTATATCGGCAAACTGGGTGACGGCTCATCCCAGGACGATGGAATCTATGTACTTATTAAAGAGATTATCGACAACTCCATCGATGAATTTGTAATGGGCAACGGTCGCACCATTGAAGTTGCCATTAAGGATCAACGTGTTACAATTCGTGACTACGGTCGGGGTATGCCTCTGGGAAAAGTTATCGACTGTGTATCCAAAATCAATACCGGAGCAAAATACGACTCCAAGGTTTTCAAGAAAGCCGTCGGGCTGAACGGAGTCGGCTCAAAAGCCGTGAATGCGCTTTCGCGAAGCTTTACTGCCCAAAGCATCCGGGAAGGTAAAACCAAGATTGTGGATTTTGTCAGGGGTGAGATTGTCACCGATCATCCCGAGGAGCCTTGTCAGCTCAGGAGCGGAACCATTATCAGCTTTATTCCCGATGAAGATGTATTCGGACATTATCATTTTATTTCGGAATACATCGAGCAGATGCTATGGAATTATGTTTTCCTGAACAACGGTCTTACCATCTGGTACAACGGCGCCCGAATGCAGGCCAAAAACGGTCTGCTCGACCTACTTGGGCGCAACATCAACGGCAACCAGATTATTTATCCCATCATTCAGATTAAGGATGAGGATTTTGAATGTGCGTTTACCCACAGCGCCCGTCAGTACGGAGAGGAATACTACTCCTTTGTAAACGGGCAGCATACCACCCAGGGAGGTACCCACCAGGCTGCTTTTCGCGAAGCTATAGTTAAGACTGTCCGCGAGTTCTATAAAAAAGACTTCGAGCCCAGCGACGTGAGGCAATCGCTGATCGCAGCAGTAAGCATTAAAGTGCAGGAACCCGTGTTTGAGTCGCAAACGAAAACCAAGCTGGGTTCGCAGCTGATGGAACCCGATGGTCAGGGCATCCGCAATTATGTAACCGACATCCTGAAAAAACAGCTCGACAACTATCTGCACATGAATGCGGATGTTGCTGAAGCCCTGCTGCGAAAAATCATGCAGAGCGAAAAAGAACGCAAGGAATTTGCCAACATCAAGAAGCTGGCAAAGGAGAGCGTGAAAAAGGTAAGTCTGCACAACAAAAAACTGCGCGACTGCAGAATTCATTACAACAGCAACGACAGCCGCCGCCTCGACACCACCCTGTTTATCACCGAGGGCGACTCAGCCAGCGGATCCATCACCAAATCGAGGGATGTTAACACACAGGCCGTTTTCAGCCTGAGGGGGAAACCGCTCAACTGCTACGGGCTAACCAAACGCGTGGTGTACGAAAACGACGAGTTCAACCTGTTGCAATCGGCCCTTAACATTGAAGAGGGCGTTGAAAATCTCAGATACAACAACATTGTGATTGCAACCGATGCCGACGTCGACGGAATGCACATCCGCATGCTGCTGCTAACCTTTTTTCTTCAGTTTTATCCCGATGTGGTTAAAACAGGGCATTTGTATATTCTGCAAACCCCTCTTTTCAGGGTTCGTAATAAGAAAAAAACAATCTACTGCTATTCGGAAGAGGAGCGGCAGTCAGCCATAGCCGAACTCAGCCCCAATCCTGAGATTACCCGTTTTAAAGGACTGGGAGAGATTTCGCCGGACGAATTCAAGGATTTTATCGGCATCAACATGAGACTGGATCCGGTTATTCTGCGCAAATCGTCGGAAATCCCCGAAATTCTTAGCTTTTACATGGGCCGAAACACACCCGACCGCCAAACCTTTATTATGGATAACCTCCGCATGGAAGAGGATATTGTAAAGGAAGATGTTACGGTGTAACCCGATAATATTATTCATTATAAACAGCTAACTCCTCAGCAAGGCGGGGTTAGCTGTTTTCGTATGCAGAGTCCGGAGTTTTATCGTATGCTCAGAAACGCCTTGCCCAGATTCCGGATGATATCGCGCGGCAGCAATGCTTCATAGCCCATGGAACCGGCAGCGATGTCGCCGGCCTTTCCGTGCAGCCAAACACCAAGCAAACAGGCATCCCTGGCCGGATATCCGGATGTAAGCAAACCCAGTATGATGCCCGTTAGTACGTCGCCACTGCCTCCGGCAGCCATTCCCGGGTTTCCGGTAGAATTAAAGAAGATGGTACCATCGGGCGTTGCTATCGCAGAATATGCTCCTTTCAGTACGACGTAAAGTTTATACCGCATTGCAAACGCGCGCAGCAGCCCGATGCGGTCGAAATGGTTCGAAACCGGTCCGGCCAGGCGTTCAAACTCTTTGATATGCGGAGTAAGAATGCTTCCCGGAGGCAGAAACGACAGCCAGGTCTTGTTTTCACCCAGAATATTGAGCGCATCTGCATCCAGCACCAGGGGAACACGGGCTTCCTGTATCAGCAATTTGAATGCGGCCATGGTTTGCTGTTCCATTCCAATACCAGGACCAGTGCCAATGGCTTTGTACACATCCAGGCGGGGCAGCGTTGAAAAAAAAGACTCTTCCGGATCAATGCTGACCATAGCTTCGGGCAGCGATGTCTGCATCACCATAAAACCGTCGGAAGGCAGGTGAACCGTAAGAAGTCCTGCTCCCGACCGCAGGCAGGCATGGGAAGCCAGGACGGCGGCACCAAATTTCCCTGTACTTCCGGCTATCAGCATTGCATGGCCGAAATTGCCTTTATGGGCAAAACGCGGCCGTTCACGGTACAGGCTGCGGCAGTCGGCTTTGGTCAGTAACATATGGTTGCAGCTGCAGTTATCGATATAATCGGGATGCAATCCGATATCGAGCACCTTCCATTTGCCGGTATATTGTTCATTCTCAGGCATAAAAAACGCCAGCTTGGGCGCCTGGAACGTTAGGGTGTAATCGGCCTGCACAACTGCTTTGCTGCCCGGACTAACGGCAGTATCGGCAAAAAGCCCCGAGGGAATGTCAATAGCTATTACCAGTGCCCCGCTGTCGTTGATTTGACCAATAACATCGGCAATAAGTCCGGCTGCCGGCCGGCTTAGTCCGGAGCCGAGTATAGCATCAATCACAAGGTCGTCCTCATCCAGATCGATGGTTGAATCCTGTTCAAAAATATCGGTAATAACCAATCCGGGAAGATTTGCGAGAAGGTTGAAATTCAGGTCAAAATCATCCGATGCCTTATCGGCATGCCGTAAAACAAACACATCTACCGCAAATCCGGCATTATGAAAAAGACGTGCAATTACGAGTCCATCGCCCCCGTTATTTCCCATACCGCAAATTACGCGGATGCGTTTCCCGTAAGGAATCTTTTTTAAAATCCATCTGTAGCAGGCCGTGGCGGCCCGTTCCATAAGCCTGGCGGAGGTAACCGGTTCATTTTTGATTGTAAACGCATCGGCTTCCCTGATTTTTTCAACGGGCAGTATTTTCAATGCACACATAGCAGGATCGGTTTAACGTTTTTCCGACTTCAGATACCGGTTGTATTCAGGTTGCCCAGGCTAACGGTAACAATCTTATTCTGGGATTCGTCGTCGTTGTTAACCAGGCTCAGGCATACCTGCAGGTGCAGGTTGTAGATGCTGATATCGGTTTCCTTCGCTTTTATTTTTCCGATCTTTAGGATATCGGAATTGATGATTCCTTCGCGCCGGCTCGACTCACGGCCGAATATTTTATCGGATCTGGTCGCCAGCGGAAGCACATCGTATTCGCTGAAATCCTGAATGTGTGCGATATCGTCGATGGTGAGCACCTGCAGGTTTTCCATTCCGTCCATATTCACGGTAAACCAGCGGTGTACATGCTCATCTATCAGGCAACGGTTCAGGCTGTCACGCGAAAGGATACGGGAGTTGTTAATGATGGCCCGGCCATAATGATTATCGTCAAAGCGATAGATTTTATCAAACGTAATTGCATACCTTGTGCTGATGCCGCCAATGATTTTCCGTAGTCTGGGAAAGAAGTGAAATGCATTGTAGATTCGGAGTACGATGGCATAATTGCAGGCGAAAAGCAAGGAGTGCAGGGGGGTGTCGAAAATCAGAAAACCGCCGTCTCCCGTGCTGATAAAGCTCTTAAGGATGTTCTCACGGGTATAATTCTGGAAGATAAAAGGGTGATTTTCGATGCAGAGGTCTATGGTAGTATTTAGAATGGTTTTAAACAGAAAAGGAATCAGCATTTGTTCAAACTCACCGTACGAACTGTACTGATATATATCGAGCCCCAACACCGATTTCGGATTAATGTCTTTAATACCAATGCAATTCTCCAATTCGGCAAGGAGTTCCATTTCATCGGGAACAACATTTGTTTTTTCGAAGATCACCCGTTTATCGTTTGCCATAAGTATGGTACGAATGGCTTCATGGTCGAGTGATTTGATATGATTTTTCATGAATATTCTTATTTTAAAGTTAAACGCTTCAAAACTTCAACGATCCACTGTTTTTCGCTTCGGCTGCAGCGTTCTCCCACCGAAAAAGCTTCTCCATTCCGGATAATTGCCGGGTAAATGCCTTTGCGTGAAATACCTGCCAGTGTACGGTATGTACCCTCTACCAGCATCACTGCTTCAATTTCGTCCAGGCTAAAAACTGCAGCAGCGGTTACCTTTCCCTTTGTCTTTTTAAGGGTCAGGCTTCCGTTTCCAACTTCAACGGATTGAAAGGAAAACAGCATCTTCCAGGCAATCCTTAAACTGATAACAGAGAGCAGCCAGAAAGGAACGGAAAGCAAGGCCCATCCCCAGCCCAGCGGGATCAGCAGCAGCATCCAGGCCAGAATCATCATCATCCAGAAAAATATCACCGAAAGGATAAAAACGCCTTTCATCGAAAACCCTTCGCGGGGAATCGACAGTCGTGTGATGCCTGCAGAGGGTTGACTAATCTGAAGTCTGCTTCCTTCCGGAGGTACAGCCTGGAAAATTTCACCGGAGTTATTCATCTGAACAGCAAAAAGTTTATTCCGCCGCTGAGGCAGATTACGGGAGAGTCAAACCTACAAGTTTTATTCGAAATTCGCAACCCGTTTTACGATTTTGAGGGGGTTTTCAGCAAAACCGCGAAAGGAAACACAATGTTAACATTCACTTTACAATAAATTTACGTACAGGCTATAATTTGGCACTGTTTTAAAAAACCGAAACGGATGGAAAGGAATGTGCCGTCAATAATGCTTGTTGATGATGAAGCGGATATTTTGGAATTTCTGGCTTACAATCTCAGGAAGGAGGGTTTTTCGGTTCATTGTGCACGAAACGGTGAAGAGGCGGTGGCTCTGGCAGCAACATTTCGGCCCGATCTCATTATCCTGGATGTGATGATGCCGGGCAACGACGGTTATGAAACCTGCCGCCGGATCCGCAGCCTTCCCGACATGGGCCGAACGGTTATTGCATTCCTTTCGGCCAGGGGCGAAGATCTCTCACAGATAGAGGGTTTTGAAGCCGGAGCCGACGACTACATCCGGAAGCCGGTAAGGCCAAGAGTATTCATCAGCAGGGTAAGGGCACTGCTCAGGCGCAATCCTTCAGGCCGGGAAGAGCCTGCCAGACTTGTTTACGGCGATCTGGAAATCGATCGCGAACGCTACATAGTAATTCGAAACGGGATAGAAACCGATTTATCGCGCAAAGAGTTCGAGCTTCTTGTGCTGCTGGCCTCGAAACCGGGAAAAGTATTTACCCGGGACGAGATATTCACGGGTGTATGGGGTAACGATGTGGTGGTAGGAGAGCGGACCATCGACGTTCACATCCGCAAAATCAGGGAGAAAACCGGCACCGGCAGCATACGCACCATCAAAGGCGTCGGTTATTGCTTCTCGTGAGCGTTTCCTGCCAGCCAGAGCTGCCACGAAAGCTCGGCCTGAAGACGCAGCATACCCGAACCGTTCATTACCCGGGCCCCTTTCTTCAGGCCTGCTGCCATAAAATGGGTAACCCCGGGGTTGTAGATCATATCGAACAGATAGTGGTCCGCAGTAATTCCTTCCTCCTGCAGAGGCGGCATTTCTTTGATATCGGGATACATACCTGCAGGCGTGCAGTTTACAATCAGGCGGTAGTGCCGAATCACTTCCGGTGTAAGCTCCTCGTAGCCGACGGATCCCGGAGCAACGGCCCCCCGACTAACAACCTGAACAATCCAGCCCATCGCATTCAGGGCATATACCGCCGCCGCCGAAGCCCCTCCCGAACCAAGAACAAGAGCCTTTCCCCTGTGCATGCCCGTAAAGGCCCTCACCTCAGAGGCAAATGCCGGGGCATCGGTATTGTAACCCTTTAAAATAAGCGAATCCTTTACGCCATCTACAACGATGGTATTGACTGCTCCAATGGCTTCTGCTTCCGGCGAAAGCCATGAAAGAAAAGGAATTACTGCTTTTTTATACGGAATTGTAACATTTAAACCCTGTAGCGACGGATTGGAAGCAATAAGCTTGTGTATACTGCTGATGTCGTCGAGTTCAAAAAGCAGGTATTCGGCATCGATGCTCCCGGCTTCAAATTTTTGGATAAAGTAATCTCGCGAAAATGAATGACTGAGGGTTCGGCCGATAAGTCCGTATCGCTTGGAGCTCATATACCTGGCGGTTAATTCAGAAGATCAGGTCAGGAAACTGACGGTCGATGGTGGCCAGGATCTCTTTATCTTCTGAAATATTGGGTACGAGTATGAAGATATCCGCCAATCCGTCGCTGCCGTATATAAATCCGGCTTCCAGGGCTGCCATACCCTGTTTGCGCCGGCCCAGGTTATAGAGGAACGCTGCCTTATGGTAATAAAGCACCGAATTATCAGGTTGATGCGTGAGGCCGGTTTCAATAATTTCCAGAGCGTGATCGTACTCGTCCATCCCTGCAAATAACGAGGCAAAGTCGGTCCACAGCAAAGGATCGGACGGATTGATGTCGGCCGCACGGGTATATGATATTGCCGCTTCGCTGAAGTATCCGGCATTCTGCTGACTGCTGGCCAGGGTAAGAAGATAATCGGAGTTATCCGGGTCAAGATCGAGTCCGCGGCGGATGTACCGTATAGCGTCCATTAAATTACCGATGGATTCGTAACACACTCCCATTCCTACCCATGCCTCAGCGATGCTATCATCCATATCAAGTGCTTTACGAAAGTATGTAATGGCATTGGTATAGTTGTTCAGCTTCTCATAGCAATCGGCGATGGAATAATAAGTAAAGGCTTCCGGCTCTTCGTAATCGAAGGTATCCATGTATGAATCGATGGCCTGCCGGTAGAGCCCCATGGTTGCCAGGGAATTTGCCTTATTGAAGTAAGCCGACGAAAATCCGGGATCGATGGCAATGGCAAACTCGAACGACTGAATAGCCTTCTCGTAAAGCTCCACATTATTGTAGGCCACTCCAAGGTTAAACCATGCAAACTTGGAGTAAGGTATGCGATCGGTAAAAGCGGTAAAGTACGCGATGGCATCATCGTGGAGACCGCTTATTTCGAAGCAGAACGAAAGTTCGAAGACGATGGATTCGTTTTCGGGTTCAAGTTCCAGAACCTTTTTCAGATACTCAATCGCTTTATCGTAACTGCCAAGGTTCTCGTATTCGAAAGCGATGTTGGAATAAATGTTGGCCAGGTCGACTTCGTCTTCCCGGATGGCCTTGTTGTATTCCCTGATGGCATCGTCGTAGCGCTTCAGCTGACTGTAGATAGCTCCTTTCGTGATGTAAATTTCGCTGTTGGTAGGGTCAATATCCTCAACTTTTGAAAGTACCCTCAGGGCTTTCTCGGCCTTATTGGAGGAAACAAGCAACTGAGCCTGCCTGATCTGAAAGCCGGTATGTCCGGGATATTGCTCCATTGAGTGGCCGATAGCCAGTCCGCACAATTTAAGATTACCGGTAATAAGGTAGTGATCGATCAGATCTTCGTATTCTTCAATATCGAAAAAATACCGGCTCCCTTCCTTCACCATGGCTTCAAAGCGATCGGTCAGGTAGTTCAGGGTTTCGTCTTCTTCCGTAAATTCAAAAAAATCATCCATAATTAATGCATTACTGCTATTGCAATAACCGCGCAAAGTTAGGCAATTTATCAATCCGCATTCCGCCCTGCAACTTCTTCAAAACACGATAGCGCAGCTTCCGGATTTCATTCCCCTAATATTACTAAAAACACCCGCCGGATTATTGCTTCCGGATGCAAAGTTATGGACAGCACATTGTTGAAAAGTCTTAAGAAAAGTTACCGGATAGACAGATTTAAATTGTTTTCCGGATAAGGTAATCCGGACTAACTAGTGCAATTTGACTATTTTTGCATATCAGAAACGCATATCCATGACTTTAATAAAGAGCATTTCAGGAATTAGGGGAACCATTGGAGGGAAGCCGGGCGAAGGCCTTACTCCTCCGGATGTGGTAAAATATACAGCGGCATTTGCCACTATGTTAAAAGACAGCACATCCGGCAGAATGAAAGTAGTTGTCGGACGCGATGCCCGTGTTTCGGGTCCGCTGGTTGGCAGTCTTGTAAATGCTACCCTTTGCGGGATGGGGATAGACGTTACCGACCTGGGAATGGCAACCACCCCAACGGTTGAAATGGCAGTGAAAGAACTTGGCGCGGGTGCCGGCATCATTATCACGGCCAGCCACAACCCATGGCAATGGAATGCCCTTAAGCTTCTCAACAGTCGCGGTGAGTTTATCGGTGCATCCGAAGGCGAAAAGCTTCTGCAGATCGCCGATGCGGGCAATTTTAACTTTGTATCCGTTGAAGCCCTGGGAGCCGTCACCTTCGACGATTCGCAGCTGCAGAAGCACATTCAGCGCATTCTGGAGTTGCCTTATGTGGATGCAAAAGCCATTCGCGGAGCGAAATTCAGGGTAGCGGTGGATGCCGTAAATTCGGTAGGTGGCATCGCAATTCCGGAACTGCTAAAAGCACTGGGTGTGGAAACCGTTGATGAGCTGTATTGCACGCCCGACGGACGATTTGCCCATAATCCGGAACCCCTGCCCGAAAACCTGGATGAGATTTCACGACTCGTTGTAAAAAACAAAGCACACGTAGGTTTTGTAGTCGACCCTGACGTTGACCGCCTGGCAATAGTATGCGAGGATGGCGAACTGTTTGGTGAAGAATACACCCTGGTAGCCGTGGCCGATTACATACTCTCCATAAAAAAAGGAAATACCGTATCCAATATGTCGTCAACACGGGCGTTGCGTGATGTCACCGAAAAAGCCGGGGGCGCGTATTTTACCTCTGCCGTTGGTGAAGTCAATGTGGTTGCCCGCATGAAAGAGACCGAAGCCGTTATCGGAGGCGAAGGCAACGGAGGGGTTATCCTTCCCGATCTGCATTACGGCAGGGATGCACTGGTTGGTATTGCCCTGTTCCTGACGCATCTGGCAAAATCGGGAAAACGCTGTTCCGCACTCCGGGCATCGTATCCCGATTATGTTATCTCCAAAAATAAAATTCAGCTCTCTCCCGAAATGGATGTAGAGGACATCCTTAACAAAATAGCGTTGAAATACAAGAAACAACCGGTTAACAGAGAGGACGGAGTGAAGATCGAATTTGGAAGCGAATGGGTGCATCTTCGCCGTTCGAATACAGAACCGATCATCCGGATCTACTCCGAGAGCGACTCAGGGGTAAAAGCCGATGTACTTGCAAGGAAAATCATTGAAGATATTCGTGAGATCATACGCATGTAAGCATACGAAGGCTTTTAAAACCGGGTAATAAAACATACCGGCGGTTCAAACGAAAGTTTTTCTATATTAGCCCGTGTAATAAGCCTATCCGGCATGGCAACAAAAAAGCGACGCAGAAAACCGATCAGGTACAAGGCTGTGGCATTTAAACTTACCGCTCAGCAGAAAAAGCGGGTGGATGCATTCTGTAAGAAGCACAACACCACACCCATCCATATGTACAAACAGGCAATCATGCACTATCTTACCAGCAATGGATTCGGGGCGGTACGTTCGCACAGCGAACCCGAAATCAGTGCCAACCAGATGAGCATTTTCGACATTGTGGAGGACCCTGTTCTGGCTTTAAAATCCTGAACCGCTCAACATCCCGGCACCTCTGCCAGCATCAGCACACAGTCATTCAGTGCATTCATCCGAAGCACGAAACATTCGGTCACTGCCAGTGCGTCGCCTTCAGCGGCGGTAAAACCGTCGGTTTCAACCTTGCCGCTGATCACAAAAACAAATAGATTACTCTCTGGAAATATGGGTTGAAAAGTGCCGGTATTCCCCTTCCTGATTTTCAGACGCAGAATACGTGCCTGCTGCTTTATACAGGCGCTGCCATCGTTTCCATCCGCCGAAACCAGCACCTGCAGGTTACCGGACTGTCGCAAATCGGGCTCCGGTACATGAAGCACAGCGGGTTCGGTGTTTTTTCTGTCGGGAAAAATCCAAAGTTCAAGAAAACGGCAGGTTTCGGTACCGGAAGCTGCGGATATGGAATATTCTATCCCTGAGCCCGCTGAAATCAACAGCGGGTGATTGGCATTAACATTCCGGATACAACCGTCGCTTGCAGCAAGTCCGAAAGTTCCGCTGAGGGGTAACAGGAAAATTTCCAGGTTCTGGTGACTAACCGGGCCTATGACCGCACCTCCCTGCAATTCCACTTCATTGCAGACCCGGAGCGCTCCGAAACGTTCGCGTTTCGGATCAAAATAATCGGCGAAGCTGAAGCTGTAACGGATTTTCAGCCATCCGTATTCCCCGCTGCCCCGCTCATCCGATCTGAACAAGTTAATATTCATCAGCCTATATCCTTGATTAATACGTATGTATTCATATGTATGGCAAATCCCGGAACTTTTCCAATGCGATCCGAAGCTTTAACGGCTGAGCGTATTCAGGTCTCCCTGTCATCCCGGCGAGCGCTGGTAGGGAACGCGGTTAAGGATGGAACGACCCAGCGTAACTTCATCGGCAAATTCCAGATCGTCGCCTACGGCCACACCCCGGGATATGGCAGTTACGGCTCCTACTTTGTCACCCAGTCGTTTGAACAGATAAAAGCCGGTGGTATCGCCTTCCGTAGTGGCCGGCAGAGCCATTATAAGTTCTGAAATCCGATCCTCTTCTGCTCTTTTCACCAGCGACTCTATGTTCAGGTCGCCGGGGCCTATGCCGTCCATCGGTGAGATAATTCCGCCAAGCACGTGGTAAACACCTCTGAACTGGGCCGTATTTTCAATTGCCATCACATCGCGTATATCTTCTACCACGCAAACCGTAGCGGCGTCGCGGTGCGTATCGGAACACACCAGGCATAATTCAGAGTCGGATATATTATGGCATCGAATGCAATAGCGCACTTCGCTGCGGAGTTTGAGCACTGACTGTGCAAGGGCTTCGGCGCGGGAGGGATCCTGACGAAGCAGGTGAAGCGACAATCGCAGTGCAGTTCTGCGACCTATGCCGGGCAGTCGGGTAAACTCATTGACCGCCGCTTCGAGCAACCGGGAGGAATATGGAGTATTCATTCGTCACATTTTCAAAACAAAGGCACTGTTTTTGCTTAATTATTCCCTGAAAATAAATGATTAATTTTGTCGGGGAAAACATGCTTACTTTATGCAACTTTTAAGATGAACTGTATTGCTTGCAGATAATCACAAAAGTAAAAAACAATGCCGTGCAATTTTCGATTAAGATTTTCAGTTTAAAAATTCCCAGCCACAAAACAATGAACCGATACATCAGTCTGCTTCTTATTGCTTTTATAGCTGCATCATTTTTTTCATACGGACAGAGTGCTTCCGAATTGCCGGATGCGATGAACCGGACAGATGCCATGGGCATGAAACAGGGCCTTTGGAAAAAATACGATGCAGAGGGAAACCTGGTTTACCGGGGGTCGTTCAACGACAACAAACCGGAGGGAACATTTACGTATTACGATTCTACGGGTAAAGTAAAAGCCGTTACCGAATTCTCCGACAACGGAATCAGAGCGTATGCCATCACCTATTTCCGTACTGGCGAAAAGGCCGCGGAGGGACTGTACCTGAGTGAAAAGCGGGAAGGACTGTGGAAATTTTTCAACGAGGACGGGAAAGTGATTGCGGAAGAAATTTACGAAAACGGAGTCGCTGCCGGAACGTGGAAAAACTACTACCAAAACGGGAACCTTCTGGAAGAAATTGCATACCGCAACGGAATCAAGGACGGCCTCTGGAAGCAGTATTACTTTGACGGGCCAATGAAACTGAGTGCAACCTATAAAAACGGAAAGCTGGAAGGACTGGCCACTTTTTTCCATCCCAATGGCAGGGTAATGATTTCGGGCCCTTACAAAAATAATTTTAAGGATGGGATCTGGATGCACCTCAACGACAAAGGCGTAGCCGAAAAGAAAGAAGTATGGGCAGATGGCTTCCTGCAAGCCGAAGAGTATTACGACAAGGCCATTGAACGTATGGCGAAGGAGGAAAAGTAAATCCCGGAACATTTAATGCATTCCTATCTCCTCCGGTTTTTCCGGCATGCAAACAAACTCATCATCAGACGGCTGTCATAACGTCCGTTTATTCAATACAATCCTTTGTAATTCAGAATTTAGCACTCAGGTTTTACCTCCTGCTTTCTGTGCCAGACTGCCAGCCCAGGCTCTTGCTCTTTCCTCTTCACCTTCGGTTAGCGGACCTTCTGTATCTTCTACCAGAAAACCTTCCGCGGGCAGCAGCAGCTCACCGCCTTTCTTCCGGAGTGCCGATGCAATATCGGGAGCAGCATAACCAAATAGCTTAGCCATCAGACTCAGAAAGCGGTTGTTGATCTTTGCCACATCCACACGGGTATCGAATGCAGCAACTTTTTTCCCCTTGAGGCCCGCCCGCGGTATTTCAGCCAGAAATGCACGGATAGAAGGCAACATAGAGAATTTCTGGGTTGGAGAGCCCGCCAGAATAAGGTCGTAATCCTTAAGATCTTCCGCAATCAGATTGTCGGGTTTCAGGGCAATGGCATCGCCATACGCGAGTAAAGCATCGCGCAGCACGAAGGCAATCTTTCCGGTATTGCCGTAAACGGATTCATAAATAATCAGAGACTTCATTTGTGCAGGATTTTATGATTAATCCGAAAATCAGTCGTTAATTCCGAACCGGTGATTAACCATCCCATTTACCCAACGCTGGCACGTACGTTCAGAAAACCATATAATAATAAAACATCAAGGTCCTTTAATTGCCTGCCTTCTTCCATTTCCGGTATTCTTCCACCAGGCTTAAACTGGTTTCGTCGGGAGCGCTTACAAGGGTGGTTACGGTCATCTTTTTCGTTCCTGCAGGCCAGAAGACGACAGGCATGTAATCGCTGCCGTAGGATCCGTTGCTGGAAACAAATGTTTCCGAATCGAAGGCAGCACTGATGCTCATCATCACCGGACTGTTGCGGTCGTACTGATACAGCCTTGCTGCCGACAGCGAAGGAAAATCCATGGTAACTTCACCGCACAGCTGATTATTCTGTTCGTACAGTCGCGTGCGAATATTTGTTGCTCCGGGAAAATCATCGGCAATCTGATTGCCATTTATATAACGTTCCAGAACTTCGGCAAAGTCTTCCGACGTTTCATCCTTTCCTTCATCCATCACCGAAAGGATGTTGATATACCGGATCGTCAACTTTCCGGAATTCTCGCCTGTCAATTCAAAGGTATATTCCTTCTTTTCAACGGTAAGACAGGAACTTAAGGCAAGGGTAAGGACGAGCAGAGTCACAAACCGCAGAAATCTGAACTTTATCATAACAGCAGTATTGTTTGCAGGACTTCAAAGATAATTTAATTCACAATAACTTTACCTTTGCCGGACTCAAAGAGCAAATACCAAAAACGATATACCATGAAGATCTCGGTTGAAATCAGCTACTACCCTTTGAACGAGCAGTACAAGGAACCAATAAAAAAATTCATCGCCTCACTGCACTCCAACCCGGCTCTCACCATCCGCACCAATACCATGGCAACCCAGGTATTCGGGGACTATGAAGAGGTAACGGGCACTATTATGAACGGCATGAAGAATGCTTTTGAACTTCCGCATTCGGTGTTTGTTATGAAATTCATCAATGCCGATCTGTCGGAATAAGGCATTAACGTATCCTCAGCACCGAATCTGAAAACAAGCCATGCCTGAATTTCTGCAGCTTTTATTCACCACCCTGAAGGCAACCACCTGGCCGGAGGCAATAGCCGTTATTCTTGGCATCGCCAGTGTGTGGTATGCACGGCGAGAGAACATACTCACCTTCCCCACCGGCATCGTAAGTGTGCTGATTTACGTATACATCTGTTTTTTTGCCCGTTTGTATGCCGATGCCGGCATTAACCTGTTCTATTTTGCAATGAGCGTGTACGGCTGGTATAACTGGTCGCGTAAAACCGGGGACGACGGCAGGCTTGCCATCAGCGCCAACACTCCTTTCCAGCAGTTTGCCGGCATAGGCCTTACCATTGTCTCGTACTGGGCAATCCTCGGACTTATCTGGCTTTTCAACCGCCACGATACGGCGTACATGAGCTCATACGTACCCTGGGTGGATTCATTCACCACTTCCGTTTTTCTGATAGGGATGCTGCTGATGGCCCGCAAAAAAGTTGAAAACTGGATATACTGGATCGTTGGTGATGTCGTATCGATTCCTCTTTACTTTATGAAAGGACTTGCATTTACCAGCGTCCAGTACCTCGTTTTCCTTGTCCTGGCCATCCTGGGTCTGATCGAATGGCGCCGTCGCTACAGGGAAATTCAGCGGTCATGATAAAACGTATTGCCATCACCGGGCCCGAATCAACCGGCAAATCGTGGCTGGCAAAACACCTGTCGGCACATTTCGGCGAACCCTGGGTACCGGAATTCTCGCGCGCATATCTTAGCCGGTTGTCACACCCCTATACGTTCAACGACGTACTTCGCATATCCCGGGGGCAATACCGCACCGAGGAGCGCATGGCTGCAAAGGCAGACTCCTACCTCTTCTGCGATACCGATTTTCTGGTTACACATATCTGGTGCATGGTTAAGTACGGCCGCTCCCATCCATGGATCGAACACATGCTTGAAACCCACCGATACCACCACCACCTGCTGTGCAACACCGACTTACCCTGGGAACCAGACCCGCTGAGGGAACATCCGGAGATGCGGCAGGAGTTGCTGGATATATACATACAGGAACTGAAATCACGAAACCTTCCCTTTACCATTATTTCCGGAACCGGCGATCAGCGGTTACAGGCAGCTATAAAAGCAGTAAAGAATCCGGATGATAACAAACAGAAATAAAGGTTATGCTTACGCACTCCTTGCCACGCTTTGTGGTTCGCTGGTATACCTGTTCAGCAAAGCAGCCCTGCAGGAAATCACGCTGCCGCAGTTCGGTTTCTGGTGGTTTTCCTTTGCCATATTCTGGAATACCCTTTTTGCACTGCATCCGAGGAGCGGTTTCAGCATTGGAAAATTTACCTTGCACGATTACCGGATCCTGATCTTTATGGGCATCGTGGAAATAATTGCCACCTCATCCCTTTACGCCGCCATTGAAATTACGGACAATCCTACCGTTCCCTCGTTTCTTCGCAACCTCGAATATCTGTTTATCACCCTTTTGGGAATACGCTTTTTGTCCGAGAAATTCAGCCTTGTAAAAGGCTCGGGAGCACTACTTATTCTTGCCGGAGCTTTTATAATCAGCTTCCGAAGCCCTTCCCTTGACGGATTTATGTCGAACACGGCTCTGCTGATGCTCTCAGCCACGACTTTCTATGCCTTGCGTACCATCCTGGCAAAAATCCACATTCGCGAAATCAGTCCTGTGGTTCTGGCACTCAACCGTTCCGTATTCCTGCTTTTGTTTGCCCTGGCCTTTATGACAATTACCGGAAATAGTTTTACTATCCCCGGAAGGGCTTTGCTGAATATTCTTGCAGGCTCGTTTGTGGGGCCATTTCTTACCTCTATTTTCCAGTACTCGGCACTGAAATACATCGAAGCGTCGCGCGCAGCCATCGTTCAGAGTACAACCGGACTCTTTGTACTTACGGGCGCGCTGCTGATGTTCGGCACATTGCCCGGCCCCGTTCAGATAAGCGGTGGAGCTGTAACCATTGCCGGGGTGATGCTGATGATGTATAAAGGAAAAAGAAAGCCCACTGGCAAATGATTCCAAACAATTCAGAACTAACGGAGTTTATTAGTGAAAACCGGTAAAAATCAGCCAGATGCCCAATAACCCGCAACTGAAGGAGGTGGCACTTGTATTTCTGAAACTTGGATTCCTTTCGTTCGGAGGTCCGGCTGCTCATACCGCTATGATGGAGGAAGAAGTGGTAAACCGAAGAAAATGGATGGACCGTCAACATTTTCTCGACCTACTGGGCGCCACCAACCTGATTCCGGGTCCCAACTCCACCGAAATGACCATGCATTGCGGTCGCGAACGTGCCGGGATGGCCGGACTTGTGGTTGCAGGTTTCAGCTTCCTGCTTCCCGCCGTGCTTATCACCGGTATACTGGCGTGGCTCTATGTCCGCTACGGGGCACTTCCCAACGTTGAACCTTTCATCTACGGCATAAAACCGGCAGTGCTATCGATTATTGCTTCGGCCATTATAAGCCTGGGACGAAAAGCCGTTAAAAATTCCGAAACTGCCGTACTCGGTTTCCTGGTTCTGGCAGCCGGTATTGCAGGACTTAACGAAATTACGGCTTTGCTTGCTGCCGGGGTAGCCGGTACGGCTTACTTTGCCTTTAAAAACAAAACAAAAGACCGGTTGATGTCCCTGGCGCCCCTGGCAGCCGCTCCCGCTATGCCGGCTGGTGCCATGGCCATACCGCCGCTCAGTCTCTTTCTTACGTTTGTAAAAGTTGGTGCAATACTTTACGGAAGCGGATACGTTCTTTTTGCCTACCTCGATGCCGAGCTCGTCACCCGCGGATGGCTCGACAGGGCACAGCTGATGGATGCCATAGCCGTTGGACAATTCACCCCGGGACCCATATTGTCGAGCGTAACCTTTATTGGCTACCTGCTTTCCGGCCCGGAGGGCGCGGTGCTGGCTACCGCCGGAGTGTTCCTCCCATCCTTTTTATTTGTAGCCCTGCTGGGACCTCTAATCCCAAAAATGCGCCGCTCGAAACTTATGGGATGGTTCCTCGATTCCGTGAACGTGGCTTCCGTTGCCGTAATGGCATCCGTACTCTGGTCGATGGGACTCGAAACCCTGACGGGTTGGAGACCTGTGCTGATTGCCGCTGCAGCGTTTGCCCTTACCTTCCTGATGAAGAAAAACAGTGCCGTTATACTGGTAATCGGAGGTTCTGTTGCCGGTTACCTGCTTCTTATGCTGTAATTATTGATAGCGGAATTTACGTTGCAGGTTCCGCACGTCAGTTATGTCACGGAAATATTTCGTATTCCGCATTGGCGTTCCAACTCCAGGAACAATTGCTATCTTTGCTTTGCCATGAAATCCAGAGAACTTCTTCCCTCCCGTCTCTACCTGCTGGTGTTTCTTGCCGGCTTCTCATTTCTCGTGTATGAAGTAAGCTGGTTCCGGATCCTTGCCCTGTATACCGGAGCCACAGTTAAAGCCTCCACTATCGTACTTTCTGCATATATGGCGGGTTTCGGAGCCGGAGCCTGGTTCTGGGGAAGGACTGCTGTAAAACGGATGCGCCATTACTCCCTTCTTCTTGCTCTATTGCCTGCCATAGCCGTATCCGGGATGGCAGTTACCCTGCTGATGCCTGAAACCGGTAACCTGGCTGGAAAGATAACAACATCCCGTCCCTTTTATGAGGCGGGAGTAATGTCGCTTTCGCTGATGTTGCTGCTGATTCCTGCATTTTTTATGGGAGGAGTGCTGCCCCTTGCTGCGGGACTTCTAATCCGCGACGACGGAAAAATAGAAAAGCTCATGGGAAGGATCTATGCCTGGGAAACCCTGGGAAGCACTTTGGGAGGACTGGCAGCCGGATTCATACTCATCCGCTTTTTGGGGCAGATGAACACCGTTATACTGGCAACTTCGCTGAATCTTGCAGCTGCAGTATTTCTGGCCGTATTTAGCGCCGGCACCCTGACGCAGGCCGCAGAAGTATCCATTCAGGAAGTAAAAGAAAAATCTAACCCGAAAACCCGGTATGCCAGAACACCGGAAGCAGCGGCGCAAACGGAGAGAACCGCGGCGCTGATTGCAGCCGTGGCATTCGGATTTGCCATAATGGGACTGCAGATTGCCTGGTTCAGGATTTTCAGGATCTATCTGACCAATACCAGTTACACTTTCTCCATCATTTCATCGGTAATAATACTTGGACTTTTCGCCGGAAGCCGGTATTTCTCGCGAAAGCGTTCCGGCACGCATTCTGACACCATGCTGGCAAAAGCAGCGGCAGCGGCGGCACTGGCGACGATTGCAGGTACGTTTTTACTTTATTATCTGCCGGAAATACTGATGTTTCCCCTTGCCGGGGACAGAGATGCATTTGCCATGCGGATTCTGGTGATTCCCCTTATTTCGGCTCTGCTGATTATTCTTCCTCCGGCCTTTATCTCGGGATATGCTTTTCCTCTTGCCTGTTCGCTATTTGCCGGCGGCCACAGAAACATGAGCCTGGGTATCGGAAAGGTGATGCTCTTTAACACCATCGGAAGCATTGCCGGACCCTTGCTGGCGGCATTTGTGCTAATTCCCTGGAAAGGAGCCGCACTAACGGTACTCTTCTTTGCCTTCAGCCTTATGCTTGCCGCGTTTATACTTTTGCGAAGGCTGAATGAACCTCCGGCGGCACGTTTCCGCATGCTGACGGCAGGTGCGGCAGCACTCCTTGCCATTTCAGCTATAGCGGCACCTCACGTTAAAATACTTCCCCCTTCGTTTACCCGCTATCAGCGTGAAGTTGTGGAATACCGCGAAACGACCGAAGGCACATGGGTGATCGGCAGGGAACCCGGTGGCAGCGGAACCGCTCTTTCTACCTATGTGAACAACAGTGCCGTTATCGGATCCAGCTACGATGCCATTAAAGTGGTGAAAATGGTCGGACACCTGCCCTTTTTCAGCGGACTCGAATGCCGTGAAGTGCTGGTTGTTGGTTTCGGAATTGGAGTAACCACCTCGGCTATTGCCTCGCACAGCGAAGTGAAACACATCGACTGCATTGAACTGGTTGCAGGACTAAAAGATGCTGCCCGGTATTACAGCGGGTTGAACAACAGCGTTCACCTCGACCCCCGCCTGAAAGTGATCGCTGGCGACGGAAGGCACTATCTGCAGTCAACAAAAAAAACATACGACCTTATCTCTAGCGATCCCACGCATCCTATACTGGGCTCCGGGAGCCTTTACACACGGGAGTATTTCGAACTCTGCCGCAGCCGTCTGAATCCCGGAGGCATGGTTTCGCAGTACCTGCCGCTGCACAAACTCCTGCCCGAAGATTTTGCAGGGATCATAAAAACCTTTCATTTGGTATTTCCGAATTCAACGGTATGGCTCGGACACAACCATGCCGTACTTCTTGGTTCCATGCAGAAACTCCGGATAGATTTCGCAAAATGGTCGGAAAGAATGCAGACCTCGGCCGACGATCCGTACTTCTATAAAAATCCTTATCACCTGGCGGCCTGTTTGGTACTCGACGGTACCGGCATTGAAAGCTTCGGCAAAACCGTAAAAATAAATACCGACAACCGCCCCTTAACAGAGTTTTTCAGGCTGTCTTCCTTCCGGAATGATAATATTGTGCACAATCTTAAATTCCTGAACAACAACCGGGAAGCCGTTTACCGCACCTTCAGCGGAATACCTGACCGGGCGGGGATGGACAGGTATATTCAGGGAAACCGTCTGCTTACCGAAGGACTGATGTCGGACTTCGAAGGCAACCGCCGCATGCTGATGCGCAAACTTATGGAAGCAGCAACGGTAAACCCGGACAACGAGGAATATCCGTTTCTGATAAAATTCTATTCCGGCACGCGCTGATAAAGAGAATTGGGATGAAAAAAATACTGATCGCACTTCTTTTCGTCGTTGCATTTCTCACTCCCGGCGGACTCCGGGGGCAGGGAATACCGCTGGCCGACAGCTTATACCCTTGCAAAGACCGTTATGTTTTCCGCTTCATCCCGTCGCTTGCATGCAATATTTACGGCATCGCACTGGGGCCTGTGGGATCCGAAGCCATCTGCAACCTGCAGCGCACCCGGAAATCGCACGGAATCAACCTGCAGGTCCCCGGACAGGGAATCTTCCAGACCTTTCATATTTCCGGATTCAGACTTGAAAACATACAGACGGATACCAACAGTGATTCCATCCCCGAAAGGGCACAGCATAACGGACTCCTGATTTCACTCACCGGTACCTTTACCGAACGGATCAACGGCCTCTCCCTGTCGGGATGGATGAGCAGGGGAAACATCGTAAACGGAATCAGCATCAACCCATTATGGAACCTTTACCGGACTGTCAACGGTATCTCCATTGGAATTGTAAACCACAGCCTGAGAGTCAGGGGAGTGCAGATCGGCCTTTACAACAGAGCCGGACGATTGCAGGGGATACAGACCGGACTGTGGAATGTGAACGACAAACGGGCGCTGCCCCTCATCAACTGGAGCAACGGCAAAGCAGGGAAGAAAGAACGCTCTGCCGGAAAATAAGTTTCGGAAGGTTCAGCCTTTGCTGCAATAATTTTTACATTTCTGTGCGAACTATCCCGAGTTCGTGTTATTTTTACACATTGTGAAATTCCGGGAATAACATCCCATAAACCATTCAACAGACCACAGACGCTATGGCCTTATTGAACCGGATATTGCTGACGGCACTGGTGACAGCATGTGTTTACGGTGCTTCGGCGCAACGTATCAAAACCACAATTGTCGATCCCGACCGTATTCCGGCAAGGGAGGTGATTTCCAACCTCAGCGACGAACAGCTGCTGGATGAGGTTCAGCGACAGACTTTCAGGTATTTCTGGGATTTCGCCCACCCCGTGAGCGGGATGGCACGCGAACGCAGCAACCGGGCCTACGATTACGGCGACGAGGTGGTAACCACCGGCGGAACGGGCTTCGGGGTTATGGCCGTTATCGTTGCCACCGAGCGGGGATGGATCACACGCGACAGCGCTGCCCGGCATCTGCTCAAAATGGTGAGATTCCTGAGTAAAGCCGATTCCTATCACGGCGCCTTTCCCCACTGGCTAAACGGCAGCACGGGAAAAACCATCCCCTTCAGCCGAAAAGACGACGGAGCCGATCTGGTGGAGACTTCCTTTCTGTTTCAGGGACTGCTGACCGTACGGCAGTATTTCGACGGCAATAATCCCGCAGAAAACGAACTCCGCAACCGCATCAACGGCCTTTGGAATGAGATCGAATGGGACTGGTATACACGCGGTGGCCAGGAAGTGCTCTACTGGCACTGGAGTCCCAACAACGGATGGGCTATGAACTTTCCGCTGAGGGGATTCAACGAATGCCTGATAACCTACGTTCTGGCAGCCTCATCGGAACGCTATCCTGTAAGCCCCGCTGTGTATCACCGGGGATGGGCACAAAGCAGCTTTTTCAAAAACGGCAAAGCCTTCTATGATATCACCCTTCCGCTGGGTTTCGACTACGGCGGTCCTTTGTTTTTTGCCCATTACTCGTTTCTGGGACTGAATCCAAAAGGACTTAAAGATGCCTATGCGGACTACTGGGAACAAAACCGCAACCACACCCTGATTAACCGGGCACACTGCATCGTTAATCCCAACAACTACAAAGGTTACAGCGAACAGTGCTGGGGACTTACGGCCAGCGACAACCATCAGGGTTACAATGCCCATTCACCGGACAACGACCCTGGGGTGATTACTCCCACAGCGGCACTGTCGTCCTTCCCCTATACCCCGGAATACTCCATGCAGGCATTGAAACACTTCTATTTCACCCTCGGCAATAAACTCTGGAGCGAATACGGATTTATCGACGCCTTCAGCGAAGAACACAACTGGTATGCTAAATCGCACCTGGCCATCGATCAGGGACCCATCGTCGTTATGATAGAAAACTACCGGACAGGACTGCTCTGGAATCTTTTCATGAGTTGCCCGGAAGTCAGAAACGGACTTAAAAAACTCGGATTCAGCAGTCCTTATATCGAAAATGAGTAAAACGCAAACCCCAAAACCAATAAGAATTCCTCAAACAATGAACAGAACATTACAAATCCTGATCCTGCTGATTCTGGCGGCATGCCCGGTACTGAAATCGCAGCCTGTACCACAGGAGGTGCAGATGAAACTGTTTATCAACGATCTGATGTCGAAGATGACGCTGGATGAAAAAATCGGACAGCTCAACCTGCCTGCTGCCGGCGATATCACCACCGGTTCGGCCTCAAGTTCCGACATCGGCGTAAAAATCAAAGAGGGTCAGGTGGGCGGACTTTTCAACATCGTTTCAGCCGAAAAAATATATCAGGTTCAAAAGGTAGCCGTTGAGCAGAGCCGGCTCAAAATACCGCTGATATTCGGCATGGATGTGATCCACGGATACAAATCCGTCTTTCCTGTTCCAATTGGGCTTTCGTGCACCTGGGACATGGATCTGATCGAGCAGAGCACCCGCATTGCTGCCATGGAAGCCAGTGCCGACGGCATCTGCTGGACGTTCTCGCCCATGGTGGACATCAGCCGCGATCCACGCTGGGGACGTATTGCCGAAGGCGTCGGGGAAGACCCGTACCTGGGCGGAGAAATCGCGAAAGCTATGGTAAGGGGTTACCAGGGCAAAGACCTTTCGCTGAACAACACCATCATGGCATGCGTAAAACACTTTGCACTCTATGGCGCCAGCGAAGCCGGCCGGGATTACAACACAGTGGACATGAGCAGACTTCGCATGTACAACGAATACTTCCACCCCTATAAGGCGGCGGTGGATGCCGGTGCAGGCAGCGTTATGGCCTCCTTCAACGAAGTGGACGGCATCCCGGCAACGGGCAATCGCTGGCTGATGCACGATGTGCTGCGCGAACAATGGGGTTTTAAGGGTTTTATAGTCAGCGACTACACCGGAATCAACGAAATGATTGCCCACGGGGTAGGCGACCTGAAAACAGCATCGGCCATGGCACTAAGAGCCGGCATCGATATGGACATGGTTGGCGAAGGATTTCTTACAACCCTGAAAACCTCCCTGAAAGAAGGAAAAATCACCGAAGCAAAAATCGATAATGCATGTCGTAATATCCTGGAAGCCAAATACGTTCTCGGACTTTTTGACGACCCTTACCGGTATTGCGACACCCGGCGGGCTGCCACGGAAGTGTACACGCCCGAAAACCGGCAGGCTGCACGGAAAATTGCCGCGGACAGCTTTGTTCTTCTGAAAAACGAAGGCAACATACTGCCGCTTGCGAAAAATGCAAAAATCGCTCTTATCGGACCCCTTGCCGCCAACCGCGAAAACATGGCGGGAACCTGGAGCGTTGCCGGAGATTTTGAAAAAGGCGTTTCGGTTCTCGACGGACTGGTTATGGTTAACGGAAAACCGGAGAATGTCGTCTATGCAAAAGGCTGCAACGTATACCCCGACTCCCTGCTCGAATCCAGGGTAAGCATCTTCGGGAAACCTACGGGCTGGGACAGCAGACCCGAAAAGGTGCTCATTGCCGAAGCCGTGGAAGCAGCACGTAAGTCGGATGTGGTGGTTGCAGTTATGGGTGAAGCAGCCGAAAGCTCCGGAGAAAGCTCCTGTCTTACCGATATTGAACTGCCACAGAACCAGCGCCGCCTGCTGGGCGCGCT
>JALHHH010000106.1 GCA_022837485.1 Bacteroidales bacterium | reverse complement strand
AGGTAGTTGTTTGCACAGAAGTTCAGCACTTCGGCGCCGCTGTTCACCTTGATTTCAGCTCCCTGGGGAGTGGTGATAACCCGTTCATTCTTGTAGAGTCCGGCTTCCCGGATGTCGGCCAGTTCTTTCTGCAGATGGGCCTGAAGACGATCGTACATAGTGTATTTTTTTAAAGTTACAGTTGATTGTTTTTGGAATAACAGTGGCGCAAAGATATCACTTTTGATTTTCAGGAAAAGGGATTTTGCAAATATTTAGCAGTGATTTTCAGCCTGTTTAAAAACAATATGAATACCCTGAAATGCAACGATATGAAAACTGATCAAAGTTTTGTGATTCTGCAAATTATTGTACATTTGCCGCACTCATTGTTAACCGGTTAACAAACAAATAAACCTACTTAAACCCATGAAAAACATTTTGGTAATTGGCTCGGTGGGCCAGATCGGATCAGAACTCACCCTTGAACTTCGCAAAAGATATGGCAACGGCAATGTAGTTGCCGGATACCGCTCAACCTTACCCACCGGCGAACTGCTGGAATCGGGCCCCGCTGAGGTGGTTGACGCCACCAATGCCCAGCAGATTGCTGATGTTGTTAAAAAGTATAAAATAGACACCATCTATAACCTGGCAGCTATTCTCTCGGCTGTGGGAGAAAGCAAACCCCAGGTTGCCTGGAATATCGGCATCGGCGGACTGATGAACTGCCTTGAGGTAGCCCGCGAATATGGCTGTGCCGTTTCAACCCCCAGTTCCATCGGCGCTTTCGGCGGTGGCACTCCCCTTGACAACACCCCCCAGGATACGATCATGCGTCCGCAGACCATGTACGGCGTTTCAAAGGTTGCCGGTGAGCTGCTGAGTGATTACTATTTCAAACGTTTTGGCGTGGACACGCGTTCGGTCCGTTACCCGGGCATTATTTCAAACGTTACCCTGCCCGGCGGCGGCACCACCGATTACGCCGTTGAAATTTATTATGAGGCCATCAAACACAAAAAGTTCACCTGTCCCCTGGGCGCCGGCACCTTCCTCGATATGATGTACATGCCCGATGCCATCGAAGCCGCTATTGACCTGATGGAAGCTGATCCTTCAAAGCTGAGGCACAGGAACTCCTTCAACGTGACCGCCATGAGCTTCGATCCGGAGATTATTGCCGCAGAAATTAAAAAGCATATTCCCGGTTTCGAAATGACCTACAATGTTGATCCCATGAAACAGGCCATCGCCAATTCGTGGCCCAACAGCATGGACGACAGTTGCGCCCGCCATGAGTGGGGCTGGAACCCGAAATGGAACCTCCGCGCCATGACCGAAGATATGCTGAAGGTGATCGGCGAGAAACATGCGAAAGGACTGATCTAGGATTGCGGATTTAAGATTGTGGATTACCTTCGGTGAGCTCACTTCGTTCGGTTGCGGATTTCAAGTTCTGAACTTTTACCTCTGACTTCCTATCCCGATTGATATCAGAACTAATTTCTATTGAGGTGACCTAACAAGTTTTCTTTTAATTTGTTAGGTCTTCTTTTTTACTTTGATTTTTCGGATTTTCTATTTTTCCCGTCAGCTATCGTGACCAATATCCATTGAGGTGAACTAACAAGTTCTCTATTTCAACTTGTCGGGTCTTCTTTTATTGACTCCGGGTTTCCGGATCCGCAGATAGCATCTGCAAACAGCAGAGGCTGTCATTTTTTTAATGTAATTTTGCAAACGCTGAGAAATCAGGCAATCCGAAATCCGAAATCACTACATGCCCATCGCCGCACTCGTATCCGGCGGAGTCGGCTCATGTTCACGCGCATCTTATTTTCTGATGCGTATGAACGACCTAAGTCCCCTGTTGGGTCATGGCTCCCGATTCAAGCCTCTGTCCTTTGGGCCTGATCTTTCTGCTTTGAGCTTGCCGAGGCAGGGTGACTCTACAAATTACAACGGGGCAATCAACAATTTCCCGCTTGCACTCCCCTCCTTGGTTTGCAGCCGGTACAGATAGACCCCCGGCTTTGCCCCGATTGTTTGCCATAAAGTTTTTTCTCCGTTAAGCGGAAACGAGGTAACCGGGCGGCCGGTGATATCGGCAATGGTTACGATGCCATTTTTCCCTTTCGTATTTATCTCAAAAATAACATAGTCACTGGCTGGTGAAGGATATACCAATAACGGCAATCTGATTTCTTCCTGGTTTATTGCATTTGTATAAGGATAATAACAATTGCCGGGAACAGGATCTGCCCATATATAACTACCATCCAAAAAAATACTATCATTAATGCTTATGCAATTTAACGTAACATTATCTAAACCACATCCAACTACATTTTGAAAACCCGAAGATACATTCCCAAGTCCTTCAACCCAGTGAAAATCACATTCCATTCCCCACTGCGGATTCAAATCCTTCAGCATAATTCTTTTTCGGGTATAAGGACCATTTAATACATAATCAATTGAATCTACCAAAAAGTCAGAATTAATATAATCATAACCAAATTCAGAAGTTGGTAGTTGCTTTATTGTATCCCCTACCTCAACAGTAAGGTCCATCAACAGAATTTCTTCATCCCCCAATTCCCAGCTGTCATCAGGAAATTTTATATATGAACGGCCTGAATCATCGCTGCGGTATGCACCATAATAACCAGGTCCATAATAATGAGAAGGAGCGGGAGGTGGCGTCCAGGGCCCATGAAAAACTGCACCCATGACCATTAATTTAACATAGGCAAGTCCATTAATCATTGTATCACGTTCAATATCAGGAATAAAGATTTTTTTACAATCCTGCACCTCACTATTTCCGGATTGGATAATCCATGTTGCATTTGAGTCAGGTAGCGGCATATAGGTTTGGGCGTTTATATAAGCCGGGGCCATCAGCGTGAACACCATAATAATGATGCTTATTTCTTTTTGCGTTGTATTCATGGTTTTGCGTGTTTAACGTGAATAATGAACTTTTAACGAGTTGTGTTCTTTAGCCCTCTGCCTGCGCACGGCATTTTTGTCAGGCAGTAGGCCTTCCACACAAACTGTTGTCGCTTGAGACTTTTAACTTTGTGCTTTGAGCTTTTTACCTGCCCTACCAGGGTGCAACCATTAATTTACCACATGCGCTGCCCTGCCCGGTTTGCAGGCGGTACAAGTATACCCCTGGCTTTATCCCGGTTGTTTGCCATACGGTTTTTTCTCCTGTAAGAGGAAACGAGGCAACCGGGCGGCCGGTGATATCGGAGATGACAATTGAACCTTGTATATTTGCGTTTTGCATTTCAAAAACAACAAAATTACCGGCGGGATTGGGATAAACTTTTAATGCAATTGCTGAGGGTTCATGAATTGAAAGTGTAGTATCAACATGCACATACAATGTATCGCTCCAGGCGCTGCTGCCGCAATCATTGAAGTTAAAGGCCCTGATTGCGGCTGTGCCCTTAAAGGTGTTGCTCCAGGTAACAATAGCCGTAGTGCTATCGGAGTATAGTGTACCGGCAGTCGCTGGCGAAAGCTCCCATACATACCCGTTTGAATAGGCCGCCACTGGCAGGGTGTAGCTGCTTTGTGAAGTTAAAGAGGTGTAAACCCATACAGGACCCTGGGGTTGCGACGGAATGGCCGGGGCATAATAACCGCAATCCTTGATCTCGAAAAACCAGGCATCTTCCGGAAAATCACCCCCATAGAAGGTGCATTGCACATCGTTGTTGTTGGGCGCCTTTGCTTCACTCGCTATAATATACCGGTAATCGTTAATTTTCGACACAGAATGGTTGTTCATTCGCTCATCACCTAACCCACCAAAACACTGCTGACTTATTAATGTACCGCTGGAATCAAGCCTGGCAAGCCATATATCCAATCTGCCCGGATATGAATGATTGCCTGCAACATCACCATCGTTTGAAAATGTATCGCCAAAAACCAGGATTTCTTCAGAAGTATTAGTAAAAAGGGCATAGGGAGAATCATAATCAGTTCCTCCAAGGCATCGTTGCCAGACAATGCTACCCAGGGTATCAATTTTCACCACCCAGATATCTGTTTTCCCACCCAGACCAGTAGGCTGATGATGCCCGCTTACATCACCATCGTTTGAATATGAAACTGCGGTAAAAATATAGCCTGAATCAACCTCTATTATATTAATCTCTAACCTGGAAAGAATTACGTATTATCCTCCTGAATAGTCAACCCTATTTTTTCAATCATCTTTTGGGCGTGGTTGGTAATTTCATTCAGGTACCATTTATCATTGATACAGATCTTCTTCAAATCGGTCAGCATCTGTATGTAATCATTCACTGAGTATGTTTTGAGCAGATTTTTCTCTTTTAGTTCCAGGTAAAGGTGTTGATACCACTGAAGCGTCAGATGA